>CBFHAF010000722.1:0-2844 GCA_965653435.1 uncultured Chitinophaga sp. | reverse complement strand
TGACCTCCTCGATGCCCATGGATTTCAGGACGGCATTCGTAACGTCCGGTCCGATGCCGGCAGAGGTGCCGTCGGGCTGCATGTAGGAGTAAGGGACTTCGTTCGCCGTAGCGGCGCGGATATACCCCTGCTCCTTCAGCCGCCTGATCCGCTCATGGATGGTAGCGACGGACTTATGGAGCTTGTAGGAAATTTCCTTGTTGGTCAGTTCCGCGTTCTGTTGCAGCAACCGCAAAATCTCAATATCGGTAGGGTCCAGATCCATCATCGTTTAAAAAATTTAGCTGTGCGCCGGAAGAAATTCGGTGTTTTCAATACCCGGGTAACCTTTTCTATCGAAAAACACCCGGATCAGGGCATTAACCGGAATTTTTACGGTTTTTCCCCAAGTTGATATAAATATGAAAAACATTTTTGAATTTAGATTGAAAATATTTCAGCCGGAAGATAAATATATTTCCGGCCAGGGGCCAACCGTTAGTTTCTTGATCGACGCCATAAAAAACCAACCATTCAATTTTCAAGAGTTTCCGTAACAGGAAACTCTTGATTTCAACCATCCTTAAATGAACTATTTCACCCGGGTCAGTCTGTTTTTCGGCCAATCGCCTTATAGCCCGGCATTTTAATTCATACACCAAAACAATTATTCAATTTTACCCCGTTTCCGTTTTTAAACCGATCAACGGGATCCCGGCCATTAAAAAGAGATAAAGAACACGCTTTGCAAGGCTAAGATCAACCTCGGATACACTTTTGATGATGCATGTTTGACACCTGGAAATGGCCTCCGGTGAGGCCATTTCCTATTATCGGCAAACTTCCGGTCATCAGCGCCGGTTGCAGTGGATCCTGCAACCCGGCAGCTGACAGTTATCACAGGATCGCGGGGATAGTTGTCAATGTGGCAATTTCTCCCTGAAATAACCGTAGGTCCAGGTGCCGGCAATAGCGCTTAACAACGTCACTCCTGCTACCCATGCGCCGGTCCCGATCTGCGCAAATATGGGACCGGGACAGGCTCCCGTAAGCGCCCAGCCAAAGCCAAAGAGCAGGCCGCCGTAGATCTGCCCTTTATTGAATTTCTTTGGATGGAACTCAATACGCTCTCCATGGATGCTTTTAATATTGAATTTTTTAATCAGCCATACGGCGGCCATTCCCACTATTACGGCGGAACCGATTACACCGTACATATGAAAGCTTTGCAGCCTGAACATTTCCTGGATACGGTACCAGCTGATGATCTCCGCCTTTACCAGTACCAATCCGAAGACAGCTCCGACTGCCATATACTTGAAATTATACCACCAGGGATGCCGCTGTTTCGATTCGTTGATACAAATGGTATCCATCGAGCGGACTTCAAAATCTGTTTCATCGCGCTGCGGTTTGATCTGCTGAGTTGTCGTTTGCATATGGAATAATTTGATCTGTGATTACAATTGAAGAATAAAAGGCAGCACCAGGTTGGCCATAATAAAACCTCCGGCCATGAACATGACCGTGGCGATAAGCGAGGGCCATTGAAGATTGCTGAGCCCCATAATGGAATGACCGGAAGTGCAGCCACCGGCATACCTTGCGCCAAAACCAACCAGGAAACCACCGCCAGCGAGCATAATCAGCCCGCGAAGAGTAAAAAGGCTTTCCAGGGAAAACAATTCCTGCGGCAATAACGTATCATGACCGGTTATGCCGTATCCTGCCAGCTCAGCAGCCAGTGCGGGGTTCAGCATTACCGGGCCGGTGGCGGGCAATAACTGCGAGGCAATAATGGCTCCCGCCAAAATGCCGCCTGCAAAGAAGAAATTCCATATCTCTTTCTTCCAGTCATACCGGAAAAATTTTATTCCGGCAGGAAAACAGGCTGCACAGGCATGACGGAGGTTTGCCGATATGCCAAAGTGTTTGTTGCCCAGCAGTAATAACGCCGGCACAATAAGCCCGATCAAAGGGCCCGCCACATACCAGGGCCAGGGCTGTTGTAATGCATGCATCATAATGTTGATTTGGGAACAAATGTATGTTGCACTGCATACTGCACCCGTGACTAATATCACATAGCGCCGGAATAAAAAAAGCCCTCCGTGCGGAGAGCTTTTTTCCCGGATGGAAATAACTTCTTTATTGATGAACAACCGGATTTCCTTCCTTTATCCACTTATTCATGCCTTCTGAAAAATTCAGCACATTCTTGTAACCTTCCCTGGCAAGCAGGGAATAGCCTATGGTGGCACGGTCGCCGCCCTGGCAGTGTATCACCACTTTTTTATCTTTGCTTATCTTGTCCAGGTTGCCGAGCATCGTTCCCAAAAATACATGGTCGGCTCCCCTGATATGCCCTGAGCGATACTCCGTGGCTCCCCGGAGATCTACTACCTGGATCCCGTTATGCTGATAGAGGTCTTTGAATTCATCAAGTGAAATAACGGGCGCTTTTTCCAGCGTTCCGCCTGTTTTCTCCCATGTTTTTACGGATGGGATATAACCATGGATATTATCAAGCCCTATCCGCATCAGCTTGCGGGTAAGATCGTCCAGCGCGGCAGGATCTGCCAGTAAAATAAACGGCGTTTCGTAATCCAGGAACCAGCCGACCCAGGTATTGAAGGAATTATTGCCTTGTATATTGATACTGCCGGGTATATGGCCGGCAGCAAATGCGGCCTTGCCCCGCGTATCGATCAGCTTGTAACCTTTCTCAAGGGACGCTTTCAGCTCATCCCCATCCAGTTCCTTAAGGGCAGGCACAGCGGTAAGCAAAGGCCTGTTCACCTTATTGAGCTTTTTCATCATTGCAAAATATCTGGGAGGTTCAGGCTGATCCGTCAGCAGGTATTG
>CBFHAF010000721.1:0-2844 GCA_965653435.1 uncultured Chitinophaga sp. | reverse complement strand
GAGTTATTGCTCGTCTCCAGTTCATACCGCTCCTCAAAATCGATCTTTACATTCAAAGCCATACAGCAATTTACCCCTCCCCCAACACAATTTATCCGTTCAGCCTATCCATTTTCCGAGGCGGTGTTAACACCGCAGATTTTCCGTATTTTGACCTCCCGAACCACTATTGTAATGAAAATCATCACCGCTTTCCTCCTTCTTTCACTACTTGCAACCCATAAACCCATGCAGAAAAAACAATTCCTGCTCGTAGGTACCTACACCTCCACCGGCAGCAAAGGCATTTACGTTTTCATGAAAGACCCCGCCACCGGGCGTTTTACTCCTGCAGGTACCATGGAAGGCATCCCCAATCCGTCTTTCCTCACCCTTTCGCCCGATCAGCAATTCGTATACGCTGTCAGTGAATTCGGGAAGAACAGCCCCGGAAGCGCTTTCGCTTATGCGTTCGACCGTAATACCGGGGCGCTTACTGCCATCAACCAGCAGGCAGGCACCGGCGCCGGCCCCTGCCATATCAGTACCGATCCCGCCAACCGCTTCGTGTTCACAGGCAATTACAACGGCGGCAGCATCACGGTACTGCCCCTGCAGGCAAACGGAGGCCTCGGCGCACCCATCCAGCAGATCTATCACCAGGGCTCCGGCCCCGTGGAATCGCGGCAGAAAACCCCGCATGTGCATTCGGTGAACTTTTCGCCGGACGGTAAACAACTGTTCGTGCCCGACCTGGGAACGGATAAGGTCATGATCTACGCCTTCGATCCCACCCGCAGGATGCGCCCCCTTCAACCCGCTGCCCAGCCCTTTGTAAGCACAGAAGCCGGCGGCGGCCCGAGGCACTTCGTTTTCCACCCTAACGGCCGATACGCCTACCTGGTACTGGAGATCAGCGGAAAAACCGCCGCCTTCAGCTATGCCAACGGCCGCCTCACGCTGCTGCAAACTATTTCAGGCGCTCCGGCAGACTATAAAGGCTCCGATTTCGGCAGTGCGGACATCCATGTTTCGCCCGACGGGAAATTCCTCTATATGTCCTCCCGCGGCGAGCTGAACACCCTTTCCATTTACCGCATCAGCGAAAAAGACGGTACGCTCAGCCTCATCGGCCACCAGCCTACCCTGGGCGAGGAGCCGCGCAACTTCCTCATCACGCCGGACGGCGAATATCTCCTGGCTGCCAACCAGAACAGCAACACGATCGTGATCTTCAAAAGGGACACAACAACCGGCCTGCTCAGCCCCGCCGGCGAAGAGCTTTCCGTGCCCGCCCCGGTCTGCCTGAAATGGGTGGAGTAACAACCCCGGGATCATACAAGTATCTGAGGATAAATTAGATGTGGCACCATCTAAAAAGTTGCTGAAACAACTATTGCGTACCTTCGTAATCCTAAAATACCCCGATTATGAAACGTATATTGTTAACACTCACAGCAATGGTCACTGCGCTCTCTGCGCATTCGCAGGACGAGGCGGCCATGAAAGCATGGATGGAATACGCCACCCCCGGTTCCATGCAAAAGATGATCGCCGTGGCAGACGGCGAATGGAAAACGGATATGACCTTCTGGATGGCGCCCGGCGCCGCGCCGATGACCACAACAGGCACCTGCACCAACAAAATGATCATGGGCGGACGTTACCAGGAAAGCCGTTTCGCCAGCACTATGGACGGGCAGCCTTTTGAAGGCGTGGGCCCGCTGGGTTACGACAATGTCAGGAAAGTATTCAATTCCACCTGGATCGACAACATGGGAACAGGTATTGTGTTCCTGGAAGGAAAATGGGACGATGCCACCCGCTCCATCACATTCACCGGCAACATGACGGATGCCGCTGCCGGCAAGGCCGTACCGGTAAGGGAAGTCTTTAAATGGGTGGACGACAACAACCAGGTCATGGAAATGTACATGATGGCGAATGGTACGGAATACAAGAGTATGGAGATAAAATTTACCCGCAAATAATGCGATGCAACGAATTAAAAAAGCCGCCCCTGTCCGGGACGGCTTTTTCTTTTTAATATGCTGAACAGCCCTAGCTGATCTTTTCTACCTGCATGAAATTCAACTCTACCGGTGTGGCGCGGCCGAAGATCTTCACGGTTACTTTCAGTTTCTTTTTATCTTCCAGCACTTCTTCGATCACACCGTTAAAGTCGTTGAATGGACCATCGATGATCTTGATGGTTTCGCCAACGATATAAGGCTCACTCATGGTAATGCCCTGGTCGGAGATCTCGTCTACCTTACCAAGCATTTTATTCACTTCTGATTTGCGGAGTGCAATGGGTTTTTCTTTACCGAGGAAGTGGATCACGCCGGAAACGTTGCGGATGGCCTGGATCACTTCGTCGTTCATTTTACCGTCGATGGCTTCGATCATTACGTAACCGGGGTAAAAGTTCTTCTCACGCATCACCTTTTTACCAGCCTGCACTTTATAAACTTTTTCCACGGGCAGGAAGATCTGGGTGATAATACCACCCCAGTCACCGCGGCGAACCTCGATGTCCAGATATTCCTTTACTTTTTTCTCTTTACCACTCACCACGCGGAGCACGTACCATTTGGTTTCCTGCGTGGGAACTTGTGCTTCGTCCATTATGAAAACAGTTTATAGTATTGCGTTAAAACAAGGTGGGAAGCACTATCCATTCCCCATACCATCAGGGTAATGATGATGGTGGCGATCAGAACGATCATGGTAGAGGATTGCAGCTCCCGCCAGGTAGGCCAGGATACTTTATGTACCAGTTCGTAATATGATTCTCTGAAATAGCTGAAGATTTTGTTCATGGTAATAAGTTATCCTGATATGAACGATAAAAATTGCCGTGGA
>CBFHAF010000720.1:0-2845 GCA_965653435.1 uncultured Chitinophaga sp. | reverse complement strand
TGGACATTTTCACACAGCTGCTCACTTACACCAGCGGCGATGTAGCGGAAGCCCTCCAATGGCTCACCGAGCTGGACAAAGAATACCAGCTCAGCAACAACGAATATGGCATCGGGGATTTTATACAGGACCTGAAAGACAAGGGATACATCCGTGAGAACGAGGAAAAGGGCAGCTTCGCCATTACCTCAAAAACGGAGCAGACCATCCGCAAACGCGCGCTGGAAGAGATATTCGGCAAGCTGAAAAAATCCGGCGTAGGCGACCATAACATCCGCAAATCCGGCCAGGGCGACGAGCTGAACGCAGAAACGCGGCCCTATGCATTTGGCGACGCGCTGGAGCAGATAGACATGACCGCTTCCATCCGCAACGCGCAGATCAACCACGGCATCGAGGCATTCAGCATGCAGCAGGACGACCTGGAGATCCGGGAAACGGATTTCAAGACGCAGACCTCCACCGCGCTGATGATAGACATCTCCCACTCCATGATCCTTTACGGGGAAGACCGCATCACCCCCGCCAAAAAAGTGGCCATGGCCCTCAGCGAGCTGATCACAACGCGTTACCCGAAAGACACGCTGGACATCATCGTGTTCGGCAACGACGCCTGGCAGATCGAGATCAAGGACCTTCCCTACCTGCAGGTTGGCCCTTTCCACACCAATACCGTGGCGGGGCTGGAGCTGGCGATGGACATCCTGCGCCGCCGCCGCAATCCCAACAAACAGATCTTCATGATCACGGACGGGAAACCCACCTGCCTCAAACAGGGCAAACAATATTACAAGAACAGCTTCGGGCTGGACAGGAAGATACTCAACCGTACCCTCAACCTGGCCGCCCAGTGCAAGAAGCTCAAAATACCCATCACCACTTTCATGGTGGCTACGGACCCGTGGCTGCAGCAATTTGTCAACGAATTCACAGAAACCAACAACGGTAAAGCATTTTTTTCAGGCACAGATAATCTGGGACAATTCCTGTTCTACGATTTTGAAAGCGGAAAAAGGAAAAAGTTATAAGTATGGAAAAGATCAGGACGCTCGGCGAACTTAAAAAAAGCGGCTATGTACACAGGTCTGTAAAGGAAGAGCTCCGGCAGAACCTCATTGCCAAACTCAGGAAAAAAGAGACCACTTTCC
The DNA here is from genome assembly GCA_965653435.1 of uncultured Chitinophaga sp. GTDB lineage: Bacteria > Bacteroidota > Bacteroidia > Chitinophagales > Chitinophagaceae > Chitinophaga. Next base: position 1,697 of record CBFHAF010000720.1, on the reverse strand, counting down.
CCGGCATTATCGGTTACGACGATACGGTGATACCCGATACGGAAAGGGCCTTGCTTTCCCGTCACAACATCCTCTTCCTCGGCCTGCGCGGCCAGGCTAAAACGCGCATGGCGCGGCAGATGACGGACCTGCTGGATGAATTCATCCCCATCGTGGCGGGCTCCGAGGTGAACGACAGCCCCTTTGCCCCGCTCAGCCGCTATGCGCGGGACCTGGTGGAGCAGATGGGAGACAAAACGCCCATAGAATGGATCGGCCGCGACGCGCGATACGGCGAAAAGCTGGCCACGCCCGACGTATCCGTGGCGGACCTTATCGGCGACGTGGACCCTATCAAGGCGGCGAATGAAAAGCTGAGCTATGCGGACGAACGCGTGATCCACTTCGGCATCATCCCGCGCAGCAACCGCGGCATTTTCGTGATCAACGAGCTGCCCGACCTGCAGGCGCGCATCCAGGTGGCGCTTTTCAATATCCTGCAGGAAGGCGATATACAGATACGCGGCTTTAAAGTAAGGATGCCGCTGGACATGCTGTTCGTATTCACCGCCAACCCTGAGGACTACACCAACCGCGGCGCCATCGTGACGCCGCTGAAAGACCGCATAGAAAGCCAGATCATCACCCACTATCCCAAAACGCTGGAGAACTCCCTGCTTATCACCGAGCAGGAAGCCGCCATCCATGCGGAGCAGCAGGATGTGGTGAAGATGCCCGATATCGTGAAAAGGATCATTGAGCAGGTGGCGTTTGAAGCGAGGGGCAGCGAATACGTGGACAAAAAGAGCGGCGTATCCGCCCGACTCACCATTGCCGCGTTCGAGAACGCCGTGAGCGCCGCGGAGCGCAGGGCCATCCTCAACAAGGAAAAGAGCACTTTTGTGCGCATCAACGACCTGCAGGGCATTATTCCCGGCATTACCGGCAAAATAGAGCTGGTATACGAAGGCGAGCAGGAAGGGCCTTTGCAGGTAGCGCTGAACCTGCTGGAAAAGAGCCTGCGCACCCTTTTCGCCCAGTATTTCCCGAACCCGGACACTTTCAAGAAAAGAAAAGCAGGCGCCGCGGATACCAACCCGTACCGCCCCGTGATCCAGTGGTTCGACCAGGGGAATTCCCTCCAGCTGCTGCAGGACACGACGGACAAACAATACGAAGCCGCTCTCAACAAAGTAACGGGCCTGCCGGAGCTGGTGAAGCAGCTTTTCCCGCAGGCGAACAAACAGGAATCGCTGCTGATGATGGAAATGGTGCTGCACGGGCTTTCCGCTTACAGCCTGCTCAGCAAAAAGACGCTTGAAAAAGAAACCCGCTTCTCCGACCTGCTGGGCACGATGATGAATTTCAGCAGCTCCCCGGATCCGGAGGAAGAAGAAGAAATTTAATACAGGGACAGATATCATTTGAAAAAAGGAGCGGGTTACGCTCCTTTTTCGTTTTAAGACCGGCCGGCACTGACCAGCCAGGCCCGTCCCGGATGAGCCGGCAGGAACAACGGAAGGGATGTGCAAGAGCCGCGCGTCATTGCAAGGAGCAGCGTGACTGGCCAGATGGGACGATAAGCAATGGTCGTCATTGCGAGGAGCAGCGGGGGATTTTGTGCGGGAGCGCGACGAAGCAATCTCCCCCATTGAGGCATGCTACCAATTCAAGGCAGGAGATTGCTTCGTCGCCCCACCCGCTTTAGCCCTGCTGCT
>CBFHAF010000719.1:0-2849 GCA_965653435.1 uncultured Chitinophaga sp. | reverse complement strand
GGCTTTGCGAAGCCATCCCCAAGGGCCGTTATACCGTTCATTGCATAGACGCGCGGTATTATGATGTGCCCGATCACATAGGCGTTATCTTCCTTTTTAATCCGTTCGACGAAACGGTGATGGAGGCATTTATACAGAAGGTGATGGAAAGCCTTGGCAGGAGAAGCCGCCCGCTGAAGGTGCTGTATGCTAACCCGCGTTGCCGGCAGCTTTGGCTGGATGCGGGTTTTAAAGAAACGGATTCGTTCACGAAGATGAAATACCTGCAAGGCTCCGTGCTGGTGCGGGAAATATAAATTAGGAAATGCCTGCCGGAAGTTCTAACTTGGTAGTGAACAATGAAATTCGCTGCAATCGCTTAATACTACTTTACTTGCCTCCGGGGGAACACAATATTATCTGGGAAAGGTTTAAGAACGGGGATCTCCATGCCCTGGAGGAAATATACCGTGCCCACGTGAAATCCATGATCCGGTATGGCCGCAAGATCACCCACAATCTGGACCTGATACAAGATAGCATACAGGACCTGTTCATCGAGCTGTGGAAGAACCGCCGGAATCTTTCCGAAACCACCCACCCTGAATATTACCTTTTCCGCGCCCTGCGCAACAAGCTCGCCAAAGCCTATTCCCGCCAGTCTTTCATCAGCGAATCGGAGCTGCGCCTCGCTTCAGACAGCCTGCAGGTGGAATATGTGGAGCTGGAAATAATGGCCCGGGAAGTGGAAGCCCAAACCCGCAATACGCTCAGGCACCTGTTGGAACAACTGCCCCTCCGCCAGCAGGAAGTGATCCATCTTCGGTTTTACCATAATTTCCCTTACGAGCAGATCGCGGAGCTGATGGGCATGAACTACCAGTCTGTGCTCAACCTCATGCAACGCGCCCTGAAAGCCCTCCGCAAAGCCTACGCCGCCCGCCCTGACCGGCTCTAGAAAACTATTTTTAAAATTTTTTTGCCGGAGTGAGTATATATTGAGCGGAATCGCCATTATCATATATACGCGATGCATAACGAAGCGCACATACACGCCTTACTGCTGGATAACCGGTTCATAGACTGGGTGGTAAACCCCCAGAGCCCGTATGCTGAATACTGGCTGCAATGGATAGCGGCAGACAGTGGAAATGCTGCCATAGCTGAAGAGGCCCGCCGTTTCCTCCTTGAAATGAGGGTGGCGGGGCAGGAAGGGCCCGACGATGTACCGGAAGACAAGCTGGACGAGATGCTGGGCAATATCAAAGCAGGTATCGCACCGGAAGGCCGTTCCAGCAGGAAATGGTACTGGATGGCCGCCGCGGTGGTTACTGGAGCTATCGTTGCAGCGGTGTTGTTCCCGTTCACCACCTCCAGGAACAGCATGGGAATAGCCGGTACGGAAGTACAGATGACGGATGTGGTGCGCTACAATGGCAATAAGGAAGACGAGCTGCTGTTCCTGCCGGACGGATCGAAGGTAATTCTGTCCAAAGGCGCGCGTTTTTCCTACAACTTGTTAATGAACGGCGATAAAAGGGAGATCACCCTTTCGGGCGATGCATTTTTTGATGTGGCCCCCAACCCCCAGAAGCCTTTTTATATTTATACGCAACACGTAGTGGTAAAGGTGCTGGGCACCAGCTTCAGAGTGAACGCCTCCGGCGGGAAAGAATCCGTGGCGGTGAGCACCGGCAAAGTATCCGTATACCTGAAAGGGCAGGACCTTGAACAATCCGCCGCCCGCATCGTGTTGCCAAAGCAGGTAGTTTCGCTGACGGACGACCTCCAGGCGCTGACCACGCGCGAATGGCGCGAAGAACCGCGTGGAACCGGCATTCTGCAAAAAGCAATCAGCTACGATTTCCAGGAAGCGCCGCTTGGCGACGTGCTGAAAACGCTGGAAAAAATGTATGCTATCCCCGTAAATTATAATTCCGGAACGTTCAGTAATTGTTATATCACTATTTCATTAGGAGATGAGAGCCTGGAAGAGATATTAAAAGTAATCACCAGAACGATCGATGCATCGTACAGCATGAGCAGCTATGGCATAACGATAGAAGGGAAAGGCTGCAAGTAGGCAAATAAAGAGGACAAGCAATCACGATATACTACCAAAATTGAGGAAAGGCCGGCTATAACCGGTCAGGGCATCCCTGTGCCCAATTGACGCTATGTTTTATCAACTAAATCGTTCAGCAATGAAGAAAATTTATTCCACTTCGTTTTTTATGAAGGCCGCACTGGTACATTATTTTCTTACACTTGCTATTTCCGTTGTGGCATCCGCTGCCCCTGCAAACGGACAAGGCATCTTAGACAAGAAAATATCCCTTACCGTAGAAAATGAAGCATTCCGCACTGTGCTGGAAAAGATCAGCCGGAAGGCCGGCGTGAAGTTCTCCTACACACGCAATACCATTCCTGAAAAGGAAAAGGTAAGCCTTCAGGCAAAGGATGAAACGCTGGCGCGCGTGTTCGCCCAGCTTTTCCAGCCTTATGATATTCAATTTGAAGCCATCGGCAGCCAGGTGGTGCTGAAGCGCAGCCGCCTGCTGAGCATCCTGCAGGGCGAACGACAGATGGCCGCCACGCTCGAAGGCATTGTATTCAAAAAAGTGACGGGCGTGGTGAAAGACGCTTCCGGCATCGTGATCCCCGGTGTGAGCGTGGTGATCAAAGGCACGCGTAAGGGCGCCAGTACAGACGGCAACGGCCGTTTTGAACTGGAAGCCGACGACGGCGATGTGCTGGAATTCTCCGCCATCGGGTACAAGACCATTTCGCTGCATATCACCGCGCAAACGGATTATACCGTGACGCTGGAGACCGACGAAAAAGCGCTCGGCGAAGTAGTGGTAACGGCG
>CBFHAF010000718.1:0-2850 GCA_965653435.1 uncultured Chitinophaga sp. | reverse complement strand
CCTGCTGCTGGTAGTGGCCATTGCCGTGCTGATGACGCTGGTGGGCTTAAGCCCCGCCCTGGGCGCATTCCTGGGCGGCGTTGTGCTGGCCAACAGCGAATACAGGCATGAGCTGGAAAGCGACATAGAGCCCTTTAAAGGGCTGCTGCTGGGCCTCTTTTTCATCGGCGTTGGCGCTACGATCGATTTTAACCTTATTATAGAACGCCCTTTGCTGATCGCAGGCCTGGTATCGGGTATCATGATCATTAAATTCCTGGTGCTGCTGGGACTTGGGAAAATATTCCGCCTCAGCCGCGAGCAGAATCTTTTATTCTCTTTTGCATTGCCGCAGGTGGGCGAGTTCGCTTTCGTGCTGTTCTCTTTCTCTGCCGGAGCCGCACTGCTGGATAAAGAAGTAGTGAACACCATGATGGCCGTAGTGGCCATTACCATGGCGTTCACGCCTTTACTGATGCTGGTTTTCGAGAAATGGATACAGCCGCGCTTCGGCTGCGCCGCGGAGCAGAATGCGGAAAGAGAACCTGATGAGATAGACGAGCGCAACCCGGTCATCATTGCCGGCTTCGACCACTTCGGTACCATCGTGGGCCGTTTTCTCCGCGCCAGCGGCGTAAGGGCCACGGTGCTGGATCTTGATTCGGACAGAGTTGACCTGCTGCGTAAAATGGGGCTGAAAGTATATTACGGCGACGCTTCCCGCACGGATCTCCTGAAATCCGCCGGGGCGGAACAGGCCCGGGTGATCGTGATCGCAATGGCAACGCCGGAAAAGAACCTGGAAGTGGTGAACACTGTCAAAAAACATTACCCGCACCTGCAGATGCTCGTAAGGGCAACAGATAACAATGATGCCTTTGAGCTGATGAACGAAGGCGTGCTGCGCATCTACCGCGAAACGGTGGACACCTCGCTGCGCATGGCTTCCGACGTACTGGAAATGCTGGGAAGAAGGGCCTATCAAAGCCAGCGCGCCGCCCGCATGTTCCGCCGCTTCGATGAACGGTCGTTAAAAGGCCTTTCAGCTTACCGCGACGACAAGCAGTACGTAAACGTCATGAAAGAAAGGATCGAGGAGCTGCAGAAGCTGATACAGGCAGACGCGTACACCAATATGATGATACGCGATGCCGGCTGGGACCGTGATAACGCCGAAGAGCGGAATTAGTGCAGTGAGCTTTCCTCCGGCGGCCGGTTCTTCCCTTTTTCTTCCAGCTGCGCCAGCCTCTTTTTGCCATACGCCAGCCGCGTGATCAGCACGTAGAGCACCGGTACGGAGAAGATGGCGAGCACGGTGGCCGCCAGCATTCCCCCCACAACGGTAAACCCGATATTCACACGCGAAGCCGCGCCGGCCCCATGTGCAAATACCAGGGGCAGCACGCCGAGAATGAACGCGAAGGACGTCATCAGGATGGGCCTGAAACGCAGCGCGACCGCTTCCAGCGTAGCTTGTATCAAAGGCATACCTTTATCCACCCGCTCTTTGCAGAACTCCACGATCAGGATCGCGTTTTTGGCGGAAAGGCCGATCAGCGTAATAAGACCGATCTGGGAATACACACTGTTAGCCTGTCCCGATAGCCACAACGCCAGGATGGACCCGAACAAGGCTACCGGAACCGCCAGCAGTACGGAAAATGGGACAGACCAACTTTCGTATAGGGCGGTAAGTAAAAGGAATACGAATAAGATAGACAACATGAATATCAGCGAGCTTTTGTTCCCCGCTTCAATTTCCTGCCGGGAGATATTGCTCCAGTCGTAGCTGAAATTGGAGGGCAGCACCTGTGCGGACACTTCTTCCATGGCCTTGATGGCATCGCCGCTGCTGTAGCCGGGCTTGCTCGTGCCGCTGATCTCTATGGAACGGTAAAGGTTGAAGTGGTTGATCACCGGCGCACCCGCTCCCAGCTTATATTTGATAAGACTGCTCAGCGGCACCATGTCCCCGTTCAGGTTGCGTACATAATAGAACTGCAGCTGGCTGATATTATTACGGTAAGTCGTATCCGCCTGCAGCACCACGCGGAAGCTGCGGCCGAAGCGGGTGAAGTCGTTCACATACAAGCCGCCGAGGAAGGTCTGCAGCGCGCCGAACACATCGTTTACCGCTACGCCCAGCTGCTTGCAACGGTCGCGGTCTACCTCCACATTGTATTCCGGTGTGGTGGCGCTGAAGAAAGCATATGCCTGGGCTATTTCAGGGCGCTGGTTGGCGGCCACCAGCACATCGCGCAGCACTTTGTTGAATTCCATGATGTCGTTGCCGCTGCGTTGTTCCAGCACGTAAGAGAAACCGGACGAAGTGCCCATCCCGCGGAGCGTGGGTGAAGGCAGCGCCAGCGCGGTGGCTTCCGTGATCTGCGACAGCTTGCCCTGCAGGCGGCCGATGATCGTGTTCATGTTCTGGCCTGTCTCATACCTTTCATCCCAGGGCTTGAGGTTTACGAACCAGGTGGCCGAGTTGGGCTTGTTGGCGCCGGCCACGAAGTTGATACCGGCCACTCCCATGTAATGCGCCACGGCAGGGTCTTCCGAAAGGATCCTGTTCACTCTTTCCGCCACTTCCCTGGTGCGGACGGATGATGCCGCGTCAGGCAGCTCCAGGGCGAGGAAAAGCGCGCCCATGTCTTCCTGGGGCACAAAAGTGGTGGGCACTTTTTTGAAAAGATAAAACGCCGCGCCGAAAAGGATACCCAGTAATATCAATACGAAAGCAGTCTGTTTGATCGCCCTTCGCACGCCGCGCGTATATTTCTCGGTGAAGCGGCCGAACCATTTGTTGAAGCGGTAATGCAATGCATTCAGTCCTCTTGAATTCTCATTCAGCTGGGAAGGTTTCAGCAT
>CBFHAF010000717.1:0-2851 GCA_965653435.1 uncultured Chitinophaga sp. | reverse complement strand
GGGCTGCTCAGCCTGATGCTGGCGCAGCAAAGCCCCGCTGTGATCGATGCGCTGGAGCTGGACGAAGCTGCTTTCCGGCAGGCAGCCGCTAATTTCGAAAGCTCGCCCTGGCCCGGCCGCCTGCACGCGCTGCACCAGGATGTACAAACTTATGCGCCCGCCGAGCTTTATCCTTTCATCATCACCAACCCGCCTTTTTTCGAAAACGATCTTAAAGGCCCTGACAGCCGGAGGAACGCCGCCATGCACACCACTACGCTGGACTATGCCGCGCTGCTGAACGCCGTCCAACGTTTGCTCACGCCGCAGGGGCGGTTCTCCGTATTGCTGCCCTATGAAGGGTTTCAGCGTTTCCGGGAAATGGCGGAAGCGGCGGGTTATACTTTGCAGGAATTGCTGGAAGTGCGGCAAACGCCCGGCCATGGCTTTTTCCGTTCCATCGGGATATTCGGCCGGGGAGGGGGCACGCATGCGCGTGAACTGACCGTGCATGATGCAGCGAGGCAATACACGCCGGCTTTCACGGCGCTGCTGAAGGATTATTATCTGTACCTGTAATTACTCCACTGCCGCGGTTTTCGGGCCTTTGGCATACTCTTCCATATACGCATATCTTTTCGTGAGCTGCCCGCCCTGCGTGATGGTGGCCTTTTCGATCATTTCGCTGCCGCCTTTCAGCAGGTCGTCGAAAATGTATTTCATGAGGTGGTCGCCGAAGAACTGCGAAGCGTCGCGCGGGAGCTCGTTGGGCAGGTTGCCTACGGCCATCATGGTCACGGAGCCGTCTTCGTATGGCGCGGTCCTTTCCCGGGAAAGGCGGTCCACACCGTATACGGGATCTTCTATGGTGGCATCTCCGAGGTTGCAGGGGATGGAGCCGTTCTGGTCGTCCGTAATGTCCGCGATCACCTTGATGCGGAAGTTCTCCTTGGCAAGGTCTTCCCAGGTGAAAAGCGGTTCGATCTTTTTGTCCCAGTAAATGCCGTTCATGAGGATATCGCTGCAGGTCACGTAGGGGAGGAACTTGCAGTCGTAAAGCTCCGGGTGTGCGTGAAAGTCTTCCCGGCTGTAGGTCTTATCCGTTCTCCGCAGGTACAGTTCCCCCGCTTTCAGCTGGGTGTATACCGGGTATTCGTAGCTGTTGATGAGGAATTCTTCCGGCGGGATGTATTTGATGCCGAGCAGGCCCATCACTTCAAGGATACCGGCGGTGACCCTGCCGGAGCCGGTGGTGACGATCTTCACGGGCGGCAGCTTTACGCCGAAATAGTGAGTGATCAGCTCCTGGAAATCGTGGCATTCGTGCACGCGTTTAAAATCGAACAGCCCGGTGCGGCGGCCGTATTCCAGCAGGCCGTTGTGCGCGCCCACTACGCCCGCAAAGAAACCGAAGCCCAGGATGCGCTGCCCGTCCGCATGTACGAGGCATTCATAGTCGATGAGGGTGATGCCCTTGTCTACGATCGCTTTGAACATGGCCTGGTTCTGCGGCTGCAGCTTTTTGGTATGGGAGAAGAAGAGATAGGTCTTGTGCGGGATGAGCCTGTCCACCGGCACTTCCTTGATGCCCAGCAGGATGTCGCAACGGGAGAGGTCTTCCGCCAGGGTGATGCCTGCTGCGGCATATTCATCGTCTTTATAGCAGCGGTGGGGGGAAGGCTGAACGGTGATCTGCACGTCCGGGTAGTTGTTCATGATCCATTGGCATTGCAGCGGAGTGAATGCAACGCGGTTGTCCTGCGGTATTTTTTCTTCCCTGATGAGCCCTATATGTAGTTCTGCCATGATTGTTTTCGGGTAAGTCAACGAATGCTGCAACATTACTGTAAATTTGCATTTTAGCAAAATAAGATGGAGTATCTGGATCAATTAAAAGGAATACTGGCGCCGGGGGAGCAATACCCGCTGCCGGAGCTGTTTAAAATGGAAATGCTCACGTTGAATGAGCGGTTGCTGGAGCTGGAAATGGCGGCGTCGCCGGAGGAGCGGGCGCAGTTCGGGAACCAGGTAAGCGGCCTGATGTCGCGCAACTTCCTGGAGGTTGCGGACGATATAAAGGCTTACGCCCGGGGCAAAGCCACGCCGGCGCAGGTTATACTGCTAAAGGAGTACTATGCGAAGCAAAAATATTGTTTGCGGATTATGGAGAGATTATCTACATTTGCATCCCGCGATCAGGTTTTATAACCTGTAAGCGATTGCCCAGATGGCGGAACTGGTAGACGCGCTAGACTCAAAATCTTGTTTCGGCAACGGAGTGCAGGTTCGATTCCTGTTCTGGGCACTGTGAATGTTAAATAGTAAAGGCCACTCATTGAGTGGCCTTTTTATTTTCCCGCCTATGAAGGTTTTTATCTCCGGTGATTGATATTCTGTTGGATTTCCTGTTCAAAGGAAAAGGCGGGCACAATAGTAAATCCCTCGTTCAGGGTCCGGGGATCCGAGCAATGATCAGTTATTGTTCCTGCGGCCGGTACGACAGCATCCAGTCCACTCCGAACTTGTCGGTCAGCATACCAAAGGTATCGCCCCAGGACTCAACCCTCGGCGTATGTGTGGCATTTCCCCCGGCGGACAGCTTGTTGTAAACATCGTGCAATTCCTCGCTGCTGCTGCAGTGAAGAGCCAGGGCCATGCTTTTGCCTTTTTCAAGCGGGGCTCCCATGCAGTTATCGGCGCCTAACAGTACCACGCCGCCATTGGTAAGGCTGGAATGCATGATGAGGTCTTTTTTATCAGGGGGCATTTGACCGGCTGCTGCGGACTCGCCAATGGGCATCAGCGACAGCTCGCCGCCCAGGCATTGCTGGTAGAAGGTCATGGCCTCGCGGCATTCATTTTCAAAGAACAA
>CBFHAF010000716.1:0-2855 GCA_965653435.1 uncultured Chitinophaga sp. | reverse complement strand
GCGCGGCTTCGAATGCCTTGCGTGCAATGCGCTCCACTTCGTATTTGTGATAGATCATGAGGTCCGACGCGGAAGTACGGTCTTCGCTCCTTGTTTTTTCTCCGAAATACACATCGCCGGTAAGCTCACGGAAAAACAGGATGTCTGCGCCCTGGAGTATCTCCGGCTTGATGCTTGACGCCTGCAGCAGGTCGTCGAACAGCTTGATGGGACGCAGGTTGGCATACAGGCCCAGCTCTTTGCGGATCTTGAGCAGGCCCTGCTCGGGGCGCACTTTCAGCGTAGGATCGTTGTCGTATTTGGCATGACCGATGGCGCCGAAAAGGATGGCGTCGCTCTGGCGCGCTTTTTCCAGCGTGCTGTCCGGCAGCGGGTCGCCGGTGGCTTCAATAGCCACGTGGCCCATAATGCCTTCATCGAAAGTGAAGGTGTGCTTGTAGTTGGCAGCAATCGTCTCCAGTACTTTCTTTCCCCACGCGGTCACTTCCTGCCCGATCCCGTCTCCGGGTATAACCAGTATTTTCTTTGTAACTCCCATTAGATTGTATTAGAAATTAAATTTTATCAGAAATTAAAGGGCCTGGCAGCTTCGTATGCATTGATCTCCTTGCTGAGGCTGAGCAGGTAATCGATATCGTCGTACCCGTTCAGCAGGCAGGTCTTTTTATACGGGTTGATGTCGAATTTTTCCTGTTCACCGGTGGCGCTGATGCGGATGAACTGTTCTTCCAGGTTCACTTCCACCTGCGCGGCAGGGTCTTTCTCCACGGCGCTGAATATCTTTTGCAGGAATTCGTCGCTCACCTGCACGGGCAGGATGAAGTTATTGAGGGCGTTATTCTTGAAGATATCCGCAAAAAAGCTGCTCACCACTACTTTAAATCCATAGTCGGCCAGCGACCATGCGGCGTGCTCGCGGGAGGAGCCGCAGCCGAAGTTCTTGCCGGCCACAAGGATGCTGCCTTTGTAGAGGGGATTGTTCAGCACAAAATCTTTCCTGGGTGCATTCTGCTCGTCGTACCGCCAGTCCCTGAACAGGTTTTCACCAAACCCTTCGCGTGTGGTCGCTTTCAGGAATCGTGCGGGAATGATCTGGTCTGTGTCTATGTTCTCTATCGGTAACGGTACCACTGAAGACGACAGGTTAGCAAATTTTTTGTCCATTGTCATTAATTATATCAGTTCTCTAACGTCGGTCACATTACCGGTGATGGCTGCGGCCGCCGCGGTGAGCGGGCTGGCCAGGAAAGTACGGGCGTTGGGCCCCTGCCTTCCTTCAAAGTTACGATTGCTGGTGGCAATACAGTATTTGCCGGCGGGGATTTTATCCTCGTTCATGCCCAGGCAGGCGCTGCAGCCCGGCTGGCGCAGCTGGAAGCCCGCTTCTTCAAATACCTTGTCTATCCCTTCCGCAATGGCCTGTGCCTCCACCTGTTTGGAGCCTGGCACGATCCATACGGTCACATCGTCCGCCTTTTTCTTTCCTTTTACGAATTCCGCCACCATGCGCAGGTCTTCGATCCTGGAATTGGTGCAGGAGCCGATGAACACGTAATCCACCTTTTTGCCCAGCAGGCGGCTGCCCGGCTGGAGGTCCATGTACTGCAGGGATTTGGAGAAGGAAGGCCGCTCCTTCTCGTCTATCTCCGCCAGCGCGGGAATATGGCGCGTTATGCCCATGCCCATGCCGGGATTGGTGCCGTAGGTGATCTGCGGCTCTATGTCAGCCGCGTCAAATTCCAGCACTTTGTCGAACTGTGCGTCCGCATCGGTGTGCAGCGTTTGCCAGTAGGCCACGGCCTGGTCCCAGTCCGCGCCTTTGGGGGCAAACTCACGGCCTTTGATATAATCGAAGGTAACCTGGTCCGGCGCAATCAGCCCGCCCCTGGCTCCCATTTCGATGCTCATGTTGCAGATGGTCATCCGCGCTTCCATGCTCAGGTTGCGGATGGCCTCGCCGGCGTATTCCACGAAATAGCCCGTAGCGCCCGATGCGGAGATCTGCGAAATAATATATAAAATGATGTCTTTGGACACCACGCCTTTCTTCAGTTGCCCTTTCACCTCGATCTTCATCCTTTTGGGCTTGTATTGCAGGATGCACTGGGGGGCCAGCACCTGCTCCACTTCGGAGGTGCCTATGCCGAAGGCCACCGCCCCGAAAGCGCCGTGGGTGGAGGTGTGGCTGTCGCCGCACACGATCGTCATGCCCGGCAGGGTGATGCCCAGCTCGGGGCCTATCACATGCACGATGCCCTGGTAAGGGTGGCCGAGGCCGTACAGTTCCACGCCGAACTCGGCGGTATTTTTCGTCAGCATCTCCACCTGTTTGCGGCTGAGGGCCTCTTTAATGGGGAGGTGCTGGTCTATGGTAGGTACGTTATGGTCTGCCGTGGCACGGGTCTTTCCAGGCCTGAACACGGGAATGTTCCGCTTGCGGAGCCCGTCAAAAGCCTGCGGGCTGGTCACTTCGTGAATGAAATGGGTGTTGATGTACACCGCATCCGGGAACCCCGGCCTGCTGGTTACGATATGGCTGTCCCAGATCTTGTCAAATAATGTTTTCCCCATATTTCTCCTTAAATTTGCTTTCCTTCCTATTTACACCTTCAAATCTAATTGACACATTTAAACCTCAGATCGTTAAATTTGTCATTATTACGATTCGCAAAGGCGAGATATGACCATTAACTTATTGAGGATCAATAATTTACAATTCAGTAACAACGATGCCCAACACGCAGAACGATGCCTTATTCATATTAATAAAAACGCTAACAAAAGCTGAAAAGAGGAACTTCCAGCTCGCATTTAACCGGGATAACACGAAAGAGGACGTCCTTTTCATTCAATTG
>CBFHAF010000715.1:0-2856 GCA_965653435.1 uncultured Chitinophaga sp. | reverse complement strand
GAAAAGCACGCATATCACTATCCAGTTCAAGGAAGCGCCCACATACGCTTTCCCGTCCGAAGCCGCCGCATCCTGGCGCAGCAACCGCCTCACGATCAGCATTCAGCCAGAGATGGATATCCGTATCCGCTTCCAGGCCAAACGCCCGGGCCAGACCATGACGCTGGACCCAGTGAACATGACCTTCAACTACGAAGGGTCCGACGATCATACGCCTGAAGCATACGAAACCCTGCTGCTGGACGTGATGGAAGGAGATGCTACGCTGTTCATGCGTGCGGACCAGGTGGAATCTGCCTGGAAGGTGATCATGCCTATCCTCGAAACATGGGAAAACCGCATCCCGCAAGACTTCCCGAACTACGTTCCGGATTCCTGGGGCCCTGAAGATGCGGATGCGCTCATCGCGCGCGACGGTCACAGCTGGATCAACCTTCCACCTGAAAAAAAATAGCGCTTTATGGAATTACACGTGGCAAAAGATATACAGCAACTGAGCGAGAACCTGGCCGCATTTATCAGCCAGTACATCCAGGAAGTGCTGCAGAAACAGGACCGCTTCACTTTCGCCCTCTCCGGCGGCAACACGCCTAAAGCGCTGTACGCCCTGCTGGCAAAGGAGCCGTATGTGAACATGATAGAATGGAACAAGGTGCATTTTTTCTGGGGCGACGAACGGGCCGTGCCCTTTGAAGACGCCCGCAACAATGCCCGCATGGCATACGACGTGCTGCTGGACCAGGTAGGCGCCCTTCCAGAGAACATCCACGTGATGCGCACGGACATTGAACCGGAACAATCCGCCGCCGAATATGAAAAGACCCTTCACCGCTATTTCAACGGGAAAGAAACTACTTTCGACCTTGTGCTGCTGGGAATGGGAGACGACGGCCACACACTGAGCCTTTTCCCCGGCCTGCCTATCGTGCACGAAAAGAAAGCCTGGGTAAAAGCCTTCTGGCTCCAAGCGCAGGACATGTACCGCATCACGCTCACCGCGCCAGTTACCAATCTTTCCGCCTGCGTGGTGTTCATGGCCACTGGTTCTGCAAAAGCGCTCACGCTGAAAGCAGTGATAGACGGCGCGCCTGATCCCGACCGTTATCCTTCGCAGCTGATACGCCCCGAAAATGGCGACCTGCACTGGTTTGTGGACGAAGCGGCCGCCGAGGCGCTGCAGATTTAGTTATGAAGCCCGCCACCGTCACTAAGGAGCCGCGGGAACTTTGTGCAGGAAGTGCGATGTACAAAAAACGCCATTGCAGGCAGGTTAAAGCAGCAGGAAAGCCCGTCATTGCGAGGAGCAGCGAAGCAATCTCCTACGTTGAACAGGATACCCAGATCTCAGGAGGAGGTTGCTTCGCCGCTCCGCGCACACCGCTACGCTGCGTCTCGCAATAACGTGCAGCGGATATACAACCGGGAAACGCTCGCAGGCATCTCCCGGTTTTTTTATTGCCCGCCCCTCCCGGAAGGGGCACATTAGGCCGGTTCGCTTAATCTCTTTAACTTCCGTTATCATTTGAAATTTCCTGGAGATTGAAAGTACTAATCCTCTTCGCCCACCCGGCATTTGAGCGTTCCCGCGTTCATTCGAAACTCATCAGGGCAGTAAAGCAACTGCCCGGCATCACGCTGCGCGACCTTTACGAAGTATATCCTGACTTTGACGTTCATCCGGACACAGAACAGCAGGTGCTGAAAGAACATGACGTGATCATCTTCCAGCACCCGTTCTACTGGTACAGCGGCCCTGCATTGCTCAAGCAATGGATGGACCTGGTGCTGGAGCATGGCTGGGCTTATGGGAAAGACGGCATGGCCCTGCAGGGGAAATACTGGCTGCAGGTGGTTTCCACCGGCGGAAACGAAGGAGCATACAGTCCTGAAGGGCATCACGGCCATGTGATCAAAGAGTTCATGCTGCCTTTCGAGCGGTCGGCAACGCTCTGCCACATGCATTACCTGCCGCCCTTCGTGGTTCATGGCACCACGCAACTGACCGAGCAGCAGCTGGACCAGTACGCGGCCGCCTATACAAAGCTCCTGCAAAGCCTGCAGGCCGGCCAGCTGGACCTCGAAAAGGCGCAGCAGCTGCCGGAGCTGAACAGTCTTGCAGGCGCTCCCGAAAAAACATCCGCATCCAAATAAAACCCGGCTCTTATGACGAATGAATCCTTTTTTTACCAGGCGCTGGTATACCTCGCTACCATGGTTGTGTTTGTGCCGCTGGCCAAAAAGCTGAACCTCGGTTCGGTGCTGGGATACCTGCTGGGGGGCATTATCATCGGCCCTTCCGTGCTGGGCCTGATAGGCCATGGCGGTGAAGACCTGATGCATTTTGCGGAGTTCGGCGTGGTGATGATGTTGTTCCTTATCGGGCTGGAGCTGGAGCCTTCGTTGCTGTGGAAACTGCGTGCGCCTATACTGGGCCTGGGCGGATTGCAGGTGACCGTTACCGCGCTGGTGGTTACGGGCATTGCCATGCTGGCGGGCCTGCCCTGGAACCAGTCGCTCGTGATCGGGATGATCCTTTCATTATCGTCCACCGCTATCGTGTTGCAGATGCTGGGAGAAAAAGGGCAGATGGGCTCGGCGGCGGGGCAGAGCGCTTTTTCGGTGCTGCTGTTCCAGGATATCGCGGTGATCCCTATGCTGGCCATTTTCCCGTTGCTGGCGCCGGCCGGCGGGGCCGTATCGGCGCAGGAAAGCAGCTCGCTTATCGCCGGCCAGCCTGCATGGGCGAAAACATTTATTGTGTTAGGAGCGGTGATACTTTTGGTTGCAGGAGGGCGGTATGTAGTGAAACCGATCCTGCATATCGTGGCGCGGACCAGGCTGAGGGAACTTTTCACC
>CBFHAF010000714.1:0-2857 GCA_965653435.1 uncultured Chitinophaga sp. | reverse complement strand
AACCCATAGCAGACGAGGCCTGGCTTCAAATTGAAGCCGGGCCGGGTTATTGTATATTATACACAGTCCCATTATCAAAAAAAATGCGGCTGCTTAGCATTTTGTATTTCCAAATAGTATTACATTCGCCTTCCCGATTAACAATTGATTAACACCAAAAGAAAGAATCAGCTTAAAGACCTTAGTTCCAATTAGCCCGGCACTTATCCGTAACATTAAGGCAATGATCTGCTCACATTTAGTTAATACGCCCTTAATGTTGGCTTAATCACACGGTCAGAACTTTGCATCGGAAAATCAAAGGACACCTGCTATTAAACTGACCCGACAGAGTTAACTATTAAAATTATTTGACTAACATGAAACACAGCATTGTAAAAGCGCCAAAACGAGTACTTACGGCATTAGCACTCATATTGGGCATTAGCTTACAGGCATCAGCGCAAAATGAAGTATTTGCGCTTGCAAACAACCCCTCGGAAAAAACAACCCATGCCGCAACAGCCCCTGAAGAAGCCAACTTTATGATCAAAAGAGGCTGCAGGATAGACGTATTGCAGGAAGGAACTGCAGCTTTGCGTTTTCTTGTTCAGGTAGACAATCCCCGCCAGGATAAGCTGGTTCTGTACATTAAAGACGGCAACAGCAACACTCTTCACAAAGAGGTGCTGGATGGCAACCCCAGGTTCGTGGGCCGTTTTAACATGGAAAAACTGGAAGACGGCGCTTACACGTTCGAGATCCGCAACGGTAAGAACAAGCTCGAAAAATCCGTCGACATTAAAACACAATTCCTGGTAAACCGCGTGGTATCTGTTGAGTAGCAGGCACGCACAGGCATAAAAAAGAGGGTGTTCCGTAACGGAGCACCCTCTTTTAATTTCAGGCTTCTGTTATTGCAGGTTCGTCCCCGATAACTTAGGCGTCATCGCGTCGTACAATGTTTCCATCATATTGGCCCGCACATTGAGCGTGGATAATTTGAGATTAGCGCCGCCGTTCGGGCATACGCGGTTGCTGAGGAAAATAAACGCCAGCTTGTATTGCGGGTCTATCCATACACAGGTGCCTGTAAAGCCGGTATGGCCATATGTTAGCGGGGAAGCGCTGCGCGCCGGGTAAGGATCCTGGCGCGTTGCATTATCTTTTTCCGGCTTGTCGAACCCCAGGCCGCGGCGGCTGATCTCCGAATGATAGGCAGAGAACATTTGTATGGTTTCGGGATGGATGTACGATTTCCCGTTATAGGTCCCCCCGTTCAGCAGCATCTGCACCAGCACGCCGAGATCAGTTGCGTTGGAGAACAATCCTGCATGCCCGGCGATCCCGCCGAACATAGCCGCACCGGGGTCATGCACGTCGCCCCTGATCCACTGCACCCTGAAATTATTTTCAAATTCGGTTGGCACCAGCTGGCTGAGCGCCAGGCGGCTACGCGGCTCGAACCCCGTGGTGATAAGGCCCAGCGGCTCATAAAAAGTTTCGCGCACGTAATGGTCCAGGCGTTTACCGGTGACGGCTTCCACGATCTTGCCGAGGAAGATAAAATCGTTGTCGCTGTAAATATACCGGGTACCGGGAGGTATCAGCTTGCTGTCCAGTATCCGGCGAAACATAGTGTCGTTGTAGCGCGGCTGCATGTAAAGGTTTTCCGCAACACGGAGGCTGTGCAGGGAATCCATGCGGGTGGCGAAAAGCGTGGTATCGGGCCAGCCGTTTTCGTAAAGGGTTTCCCTGTAAAATGGAATATAAGAAACCAGGCCGGCCTGGTGCAGCAGCACATCGCGGATCACCAGGCCCTCTTTATCGGAACCGCGCACCCATGGAAGGTAGGTGCCCAGCGTGGAGTCCAGGGATATTTTGCCTTCGTCGTACAGGCGCATTACGGACAGAGTGGTGGCGCATATCTTGGTCACGGAAGCGAGGTCGTATACGGAACTGTCTGTCACGGCCTCTTTCCGGCTGTAATCATAGAACCCGAAGTTCTTATGGTACACCATTTTGCCATCTTTCATGGCCAGCACCTGGCACCCGGGCGCCGCGCCCTTGTAGATCATATCATATGCCAGCGAATCGATCCTGTTCAGCGTGAGGCTGTTCAGGCCCACGGTTTCGGGAACGGCCGCTTCGAGCTGGCTGGGGCGCACTTCGGGTTTCAGCGAGGTAATGCCGGTGCCGAACTTGAAATTGTTGCACACAGTAACGGGCAGCTTTCCTTTTGGTTCCATTTTGCCGAATAATACACTGGCGGCGGCTTTATGGGTCAGGCTATCGTCTTCATACGCGGCCATGATGGTGGGCGCGTCGCAGAAATAACGGATAGCATAGGGATTGCCGAACGTGATGGTAGCAGCCGGCATTTCTTCCTGCAGCTGGTTCACGATGGCCTTTTCCGCGCGGTTGATGCCGTAGTCGTTCGCCGGCCGGCGGCTGTAGTTCTGCACGGCAATGATCACCGCATCGTATTGGTTTTTAAGGCGCTGCACCATGGCGGACACCTGGGCCTCAGACTGCCTGGGGCTGAACACGTATGCATCCACATCCGCCCTGTGCTGGCGTACCGCGTCAATGAAAGTATTATTCCCTCCATCTACGCCAACGGCCACTACGGCCAGCTTTTTGTTGCCGATGGTGGCAGGCAGCGGAAGCAGGTGGTTGTCGTTGCGGAGCAGTGTAATGGCTTCATCAGAAATCCTTCTCCGTAAAGGCAGCACGGCTGCATTCAGGTCTTCGGTAATATTGACGGGATCGATGGGCTGCACATTCGCCAGCCCGAGGTCATACTTGGCGCGCAGCACTTTTTTCACCCTGCGGTATACTTCAGTGCGGCTGATGGTCCCTTTTTTAACGGCCGCCG
>CBFHAF010000713.1:0-2861 GCA_965653435.1 uncultured Chitinophaga sp. | reverse complement strand
TTGTTATACTAAAGACAATCTGGTTTCCCTGATTGGACAAATTCCCGGATATTTTTTCCTGCTTTTTTAAACAACAATATCATTCTGCGGCTTCAGCGGCAGGGGCAAGGTTGTTTCACCCAGCATCTCCCGCAGGTCTATCTCGATATCGCGGCAGATCTGCGAGATCGGGACGTCGTTGGCGCTTCCTTCAAAAGGGTTCTCCGTGCTTTCGCCCACCTGTTCGAGGGAAGTGTACATCCAGGATATGATCACGCTGAAAGGGATCACCAGCCATATCATATTTCCTTCCATCATGCCCCCGGCCAGGTTATTGAGCTTGTCCACCTCCTGCAGCATGCCAAACGGAAGCAGCAGGCAGAATATGCGCACGAAAATGGTATTGATAATGGAATACTGCCGCGGATAAGGAGTGTCCTTAAGCGATTCGCACTGTCCCTGCTGGCTGAAGAGATTGTTGAGCGCCCGCTGTATCTCTATGAACTGGGCGGGTACGCCTCCCGTGCTTTCATATACCGATCTCATGGCCTGGCTTTGAAGGGCAAGCAGCTGGGCCGCCTTGTCCCTGGTGCCGGAAATATATGCCACTTCCTCTTCCGGTATATATTTCAGCATCTCTTCCTTGAAGTCAGTCACCCGCTCGGGGATCTCGAAATAACGCTGGTACTCTGCGTTGTGGCGGACGTCCGCCATTTCCCATATGCGCTCTTCGCGCATCTGGTAACGCAATGCCGTCAGCCAGGCGAAGTGGCGGTAAACCATCGACCTTACGAGCAGGGGGTCCTGGAAATAATCCCTGCACATGATGGCCCAAACCCTGCTGGTATTGGCGATGTTCGTCCATACCGCCTGGGCTTCCCGGGTGCGGGTGTAGGTCTGCGTATTCTTAAACCCTACAATGAAGGCGGTAGCCGTGCCAAGGATGGATACCACCGTCCATGGCACTACCAGCCACTTCATCCCGAAAATATGATACAGTATTACCGGTATGGTACCGAAGATCACAAGGGTGTATATTTTCCTTCTTGTCCAGAAAAGAAAATCGGATAATTTATATGATTTGCCTATGTGCATATGTTACCTGAATTCGCCGGATAGTTATTAATAGATCTCATCTTCTTCTATATCGTCTGTTCTGATCAGATCGTCCAGGAATTCGCTGCCCTGGGTCACGTCTTTTTCATGGACCGGGTGCATGGCGGGTTCTTCGGTAGTGGAAGGTTTCGGATCTCCACCCCTGAAAAGGCTGCGCAGGATTTCGGCAATGGGTATCATGGCTTTGGGTTTTAGGTGATAATGCAACACTATCGTTGTGCAGGAGTGTTTGCAACCCATGTGCCATCAGGTTAACAACTTAGCTATCAATAAATTAAGGAGAATTACAGAAATGCCGTTTCGCGATATATCGCCAGTAAACGGATTTTACGCGGTATATAGTGAGGGTTTGGTGATTGACCGATTAGGTGCGGGATATTATCCATGGCTTTTCAGGTACCCTACCACATCCGTTATTTCTTTTTCTGTCAGATTATTGCTGACAGGGTCTGGCATCAGGCTTTTGTCCTGTTTTTTCCGCGACGTTATTTTCTTTTTATCCACGACGTGTTTTTGCCCGGCAATGTCTTTGATAACGATCGACCGCGGGTTTTCGGAAAGCAGGAAGCCGAAGAGCGTTGCGCCGTCGCTGGTGTTCACCAGCCACGACTCATAACCGAATACAATACCTGCGCTGGGGTTCACGATAGCATCGAGCAGGGCGGCATTGTCGAACTTCTTGCCGATGCCCGTCAGGTCCGGGCCGATGTTATTGCCTTGCCCGCCCAGCTTATGGCAGCTGCCGCAGCGGGTTGTAAATACCGTTTTACCGTTCGCCACGTCCGCTTTCAGCTGCAGCATATCCGGTATGGAGTAGGTTTTGCCGGAACCGGGCTGTTTAAAATATTTACCCGCCTGCATGCGGATGGTCGCGTCGGGATTGATGAATATCTTCTCTTCGATAAAAGGCAACAGGTCTTTGGGCAAAGTCTTTTCTTCCGCCATGCCGATGAGCAGCCGGCCTCCTACCGAATCAGCGGCCATTTCCTGCACGCGCCATTTCCTCTCGTCCAGCGACTGGTGCTCGTCCGTGATGATCTGTTTTTTCACTTTCATCGCTGCGAGCTGGCGCTCATAGGCGGTGTTCAGGTCGAGCTTGCTCCAGTCGAGCAGGTTATACCAGTCGTTGCCCTGCCTGAAAGCAAGCCAGTACGATGCCGCCTCCGACACGTCCTCAATATTGCCTTTTGCCAGCGCGGCCATGGCCTCCGCCGCGGGTTTTGTGTTCACGAAGGCCAGCGCGGTCAATGCCGCCTGCCTGTCCTGCGCCTGTAATTGCCCGTCACTGGCTCTCTGCGCCAAAGCAGCAACTGCTTCGGGCGGATGCAGCCGCCATGCAAGCGCTGCCATCTGGCGGTTCCATTGGGCGGCGCCCTTTCCTTCACCGAATATTTTTACCACCTCGGGGTATATATCCGTTTCATGCCCCTGCAGGCTGGCGCCCAGGGCTTCAAGATACCAGCGGTCTTCGCCGTCGAACTTTCTGATCAGTTCCAGCAGCAAAGGTTTCTTTTTTTCATACGGCCAGTCGCGGACGGAGATCGCAACCTCCCTCCTGACGAACGAAGAAGTATCGTTCATCATTTTCAGCGCATAAGGCAATATATCGCTGCTGCTTTGACGGAGGGCGCGATAAGCTGTGGCTCTCAGCTGCACCTCCGGGTTCTCCAATACTTCCTCCACCACAGCCCTTCCTTTCGCACCCAGCTGCGCCAGCAGCCAGACGGCCCTTGCCCGCACGTAAGGATTTCCGTCATCCAGCAAAG
>CBFHAF010000712.1:0-2865 GCA_965653435.1 uncultured Chitinophaga sp. | reverse complement strand
ATAAAGAAAAAAGGTGAAAGGCCTTTTCCGTTCGCTGCGGGCGGTTCTTTGAAAGAAGGGATAAGCATATGAAGGGCAACCCCGGGGAATAGCGGATCGTATTGACAAGGGAGGAAGAGGGTAGTTGACAGGAAGATAAAATTACTTACAAAATGTAAGTTGTGCCTTCCAGCGCCAGGTCTGTATTGGCGAATATGGGCCGGCTTTCTTCCAGGAAAGGTTCCAGCTCGGTGTATTTGGAGCTGAAATGCCCGATCAGCAACCGTTTTGCGCCTGCGCGGGCAGCCAGCCCGGCGGCCTGCACGGTGGTGCTGTGGTACCGCTCGGCAGCACGCTGATGGAGGTCTTGCAGGTAAGTGGTCTCATGATACACAAGGTCTGCATCCTGCATATAAGGGATAAGATCTTCGTCGTAGATGCTGTCCGCACAATACACGTACCGCTTCGGGCGGGGCGGGGGCAGGGTCACCCAGTCGTTTTTGACGAGCCGGCCGTTTTTGTCCTGGTAATCTTCCCCATCCTGGAGTTTGGAATAAAAGGCGGCGGGAATTTCGTAGGCGCGTGCCTGCTCCGGTATCACGCGGCGCTTGCGGCGCTGCATGCTGAAGGAGAATCCGTAGCAGGGGATGCGGTGTTTGACGGGGAAGTAGCTCACTTCCATGTCTTTATCGCGGAAGAGCAGGCCGGTGGCTTCGGGCAGCAGGGCATGGAACTGAAGGTCGAAACGAAGGGTGGTGGCGGCTACGCGGAGCTGCAGCATCAGTATCTCTTCCAGCTCGGGCGGGCCGTAAACGGTAAGGGGCTCGGTGCGGCCGAGGAGGCTCAGGCTGTTGATCAGCCCGATGAGGCCGAAGTAATGGTCGCCATGGAGGTGGCTGATGAAAATGTACCTGATCCGGCTGCGGCGGACCTTGTAGCGGGTAAGCTGCATCTGGGTGCCTTCCCCGCAGTCCACCAGCATCAGCTGCTCGTTGAAGGTGACGACCTGGGCCGTGGGATGCCTGTCTGGCGTGGGTATGGCTGAATTATTCCCTAAGATGGTTACCGCGAACATATGGCGAAAATAGACATTTATTCGGCATCAAGGTCCAGCTCCCGTTCGAAGTCTTCCATCATTACCATGTCGATGGCTTCTGATTCGGTGGGTACGATATTGAGCATTTCGGGATACGCTGCGGAGATTTTTTGCGTTAAAGTACTGTTAAGGCCCGCCACCGCTGCACTCAGGCGCCGATCGTACTGGCGGCTGTATACTGTAAAAATGGCTTTGAGGCCGGCATCGTCTGCGGATTGGAGGGAATGCAGGTCCAGTATAAGATTTTTCTCCTCCAGCTCATCAATGGCGGCAGCGGCGTTCACAAACGCATCTGACATTTTAGCATCCAGCGTTTCCTCCTCCAGCCGTAATAACACTATTTTTTCTTTGGTATCAATTTTGAATTGCATATTGCCGGATGTTATATTTTTAACATTATAAAAAAAGGACACGCACTAAAAAAGGAAACCGGTCCGATAAAGATCCTTGCAGAAGTTAAAGCAGAACGAATCATAAACATCCCTCTTCTCGTAAGTATATTTACCTCACAAGGCCCTTCACCGCAAAAGTATATCTTAACCAAGAATGTACAAGTATAAAAACTAAATCCAAAGTAAATCCAAAATTTATTTGGTAATATTGTATAAGCAAGCCCCCGTAAGGGTTTAACAAAAATCATCAACAATGGATCAGAATTTTTCACCGCAAGTAAAGGAGATCATTTCGTTTAGCAGGGAGGAAGCTTTACGTCTGGGAAATGATTTCATCGGTACGGAACACCTGCTATTGGGCATTATTCGTGAAGGTGAGGGGACGGCTGTTAAAATTCTACAAGCTTTGAACGTAGATCTTTATGAACTGCGCAAAGAAGTGGAACTGGCTATTAAAGATAAGACCGGTAAGAACATTGCCAATATCAATAGCCTCCCTTTGACCAGACAGGCAGAGAAAGTGATCCGTGTGACCGTGCTGGAAGCTAAGGCCCTTAAAAGCCCTACAGTTGAGACAGAACATCTCATGCTCTCCATCCTTAAGAATAAAGAAAACGTATGTACTCAAATCCTTCAACAATTTGACGTGGACTACGATACATTTAAAAACGAATTGGGCTTCGTAAAATCTGCAGATCCTAAAGCAGAGTTCGATGACCCCGGAGAAGAGGAATTTGAAGATGAACGTAAAAGTTATGCCTCCAAAGCGAAGCAAACCAATACCAAGTCTAAAACTCCCGTACTCGACAATTTTGGCCGTGATATCACCAAGCTCGCCGAAAGTGGCAGCTTGGACCCTATCGTTGGCCGTGAGCAGGAAATTGAACGCGTTTCGCAGATCCTTTCCCGCCGTAAAAAGAACAATCCCATCCTCATTGGTGAGCCTGGTGTAGGTAAAACAGCTATCGTGGAAGGTCTTGCCCTCCGCATCGTTCAACGCAAGGTTTCCCGCGTGTTGTTCGATAAAAGAGTAGTAAGCCTCGACCTCGCTGCCCTCGTGGCCGGTACAAAATACCGCGGCCAGTTTGAAGAAAGGATGAAAGCCATCATGAACGAACTCGAAAAGAACCGCGACGTGATCCTGTTCATTGACGAGATCCACACCATCGTTGGTGCAGGTGGCGCTTCCGGTTCCCTGGATGCTTCCAACATCTTCAAACCAGCCCTCGCACGTGGCGAACTCCAATGCATCGGAGCATCCACTTTGGATGAATACCGCATGTATATTGAGAAAGATGGCGCCTTAGACCGCCGTTTCCAGAAAGTAATGGTAGATCCCCCATCCGTGGAAGAAACCGTGCTTATCCTCAATAACATCAAACAACGCTACGAAGAATA
>CBFHAF010000711.1:0-2882 GCA_965653435.1 uncultured Chitinophaga sp. | reverse complement strand
AAAAAACAGGCTGCCCCACGAAAAAGGAACAGCCTGTTCTCGATATTTTTTTGACCTGCGTTATTTGCTCAGGTGCATGCTTCTTTCTTTGTAAAGCGTGCGGAAGTAAGGATCGCGGAGGTCTTTGATGAAGCGGATGGCTTCGCCGGTAGACTTCATCTCGGGGCCCAGCTCCTTGTTCACACCGGGGAACTTGTTGAAGGAGAATACCGGTTCTTTGATCGCAAAACCTTTCAGCTTTTTCTCGATCTTGAAATCGGTGAGCTTGTTCGCGCCGAGCATCACTTTTGTAGCGATGTTCAGGTAAGGCACCTGGTATGCTTTGGCGATGAACGGCGTGGTGCGGGATGCGCGGGGATTGGCTTCGATCACGAACACCTGCCCGTCCTTGATGGCGAACTGGATGTTGATCAATCCGCGGATGTCCAGCGCACGGGCGATCTTCTCCGCATAATATTCCATGGTGGTCACGATCAGCTGGCTGAGGTTGAACGCAGGCAGCACGGCATTGCTGTCGCCGCTGTGAATGCCCGCGGGCTCGATATGCTCCATCACGCCCATCACGTGGAAGTTCTCCCCGTCGAAGATGGCGTCTATCTCGGCTTCCTGGCAACGGTCCAGGAAGTGATCGATCAGGATCTTGTTGCCGGGCAGGTGCTTCAGCAGGCTGAGCACGGATGCTTCCAGCTCTTCTTCGTTGATCACGATACGCATGCGCTGGCCGCCCAGAACGTAGGAGGGGCGCACCAGTACAGGGTAACCCACTTCTTTCGCCACTTCAATGGCATCGTCTGTATTGAATGCGGTGCCGTATTTCGGGTAAGGTATGCCCAGTTCTTTCAGCAGGTCGGAGAAGCGGCCGCGGTCTTCGGCGATGTCCATATTGTCGAACGAAGTGCCGATGATGCGGATGCCTTTTTCAGTCAGCTTCTTGGCAAGCTTCAGGGCCGTCTGGCCGCCGAGCTGCACGATCACGCCTTCCGGTTTTTCCAGCTCGATGATCTCCCAGAGATGTTCCCAGAACACGGGTTCGAAATAGAGTTTGTCCGCCATGTCGAAGTCTGTAGACACCGTTTCGGGGTTACAGTTCACCATGATGGCTTCATAACCGCACTCCTGGATGGCTTGCAGGCCATGGGTGCAGCAGTAGTCGAACTCAATGCCCTGGCCGATCCTGTTGGGGCCGGAACCGAGCACGATCACTTTCTTTTTATCGGAAGGGATGCTTTCGTTCTGCGTGTCGAATGCGGAATAGAAGTACGGGGTTTTGGCTTCGAACTCTGCTGAGCAGGTGTCTACCATCTTATAAGTGCGGGTAATGCCGAGGGCTTTCCGTTTCTCATACACTTCCTCTTCTTCGCAATTGGTGAAGATGAGCGCCAGCTGTTTGTCGGAGAAGCCCATTTCTTTGGCTTCCTTCAGCATGGAGGCGGGTACGGAATCGAGGTCGTGCTCCATCAGCTGTTTTTCCAGCGTCACGATATCGTTGATCTGGTGCAGGAACCAGCGGTCTATATGCGTGGCCTGGTGGATGGATTTTACGGAGAAGCCTTCCATGAGCGCGTCTTTGATGCGGAAGATGCGATCCCAGGTGGGGCGTTTCAGCTTCTCGATCAGTTGTTCGCTTTTCATGAGCGATTTGCCGTAGTATCCGAGGCCTACAGCTTCGTTTTCCAGGCTCTGGCAGGCTTTCTGGATGGCCTCGGGGAAAGTGCGGCCGATGGCCATTACTTCACCTACCGATTTCATCTGCAGGCCGAGGGTATCGTCTGCGCCTTTGAATTTATCGAAGTTCCAGGGCGGCATTTTTACGATCACGTAATCCAGCGCGGGTTCAAAATATGCGGAAGTGGTACGGGTGATCTGGTTTTCCAGCTCATCCAGCGTATAGCCGATCGCAAGTTTGGAAGCGATCTTGGCAATGGGGTAACCGGTTGCTTTGGATGCAAGGGCCGAAGAGCGGCTTACGCGTGGGTTGATCTCGATGGCGATCAGCTCTTCGTTTTCAGGATTCATCGCGAACTGCACGTTACAGCCGCCGGCGAAGTTGCCCAGCTGGCGCATCATCATGATGGCCTTGTTGCGCATGTCCTGGAAAGCGGTGTCGCTCAGGGTCATGGCCGGGGCCACGGTGATGGAGTCTCCGGTGTGGATGCCCATCGGGTCGAGGTTTTCGACGGTACAGATGATCACCACGTTATCGTTCATGTCGCGCAGCAGCTCCAGTTCGTATTCTTTCCAGCCGAGCACCGCTTTTTCCACGAGCACTTCGTGAACGGGCGAGGCTTTCAGGCCGCGGTCCAGCGCTTCGTCCAGGTCTTCCTTGCCGTGTACGAAACCGCCGCCGGTGCCGCCGAGGGTGAAGGAAGGGCGGATAACGAGCGGGAAACCGATCTCCTGGGCAAATTCCTTGCCTTCGAGCAGGGAGTTGGCCGTGCGTGCGGGCGCTACCGGTATGCCAAGCTGGATCATCCACTGGCGGAACTGTTCGCGGTCTTCGGCTTTGTCGATGGCTTTGATGTCTACACCGATCAGTTTGACATTATTCTTTTCCCAGATACCAAGCTCATCCACTTCTTTACAGAGGTTGAGGGCCGTTTGCCCGCCCATGGTGGGAAGTACGGCGTCGATCTCATGCTCTTCCAGTATCTGTTCAATGCTTTCCACGGTGAGAGGCAACAGATATACCTTGTCAGCCATCATAGGGTCCGTCATGATCGTTGCGGGGTTGCTGTTGATCAGGATCACTTTAATCCCTTCTTCCCTGAGCGAGCGGGCCGCCTGGGAGCCGGAATAGTCAAATTCACAGGCCTGACCAATAATAATGGGACCGGAGCCGATAATCAGAACAGATTTAATGGAGGTGTCTTTGGGCATCTTTT
>CBFHAF010000710.1:0-2884 GCA_965653435.1 uncultured Chitinophaga sp. | reverse complement strand
CGAATCCGGCGCCGATACGTACTGCAATTGCGGCAAAGCAGGCGCGGGAATATCCTCGTCGGCAAGATTCCTTTCCCCCGGCGTGCCACCCGGCCCAAAATTTTCAGCACCCGCGCAAGGCCATTGTATATCTTTCATTTCCAGGCTCCAGCCGCCTTGCGCCCTGATGCCGCCTCCATACCATTCCGCACGGTAATCTACTGCATGGATCACCTGTCCTTTATTATCATACAAGGCCAGCAGCTCCCCTTCATTCGAAAGGGAAAACGAGCTTCCCCCGCTGAGAGAAGGCCGGAACATGGAAACATTGGATGATGAAGTGACCACTACTACGCTATCGGGCAACAATTTGTACGCGGGAAGCACAGCATGTATGCTGCGCCCTTTCAGCAGCCAGCCGCCCAGATTTATCTCCCGGGCGCTCACATTGCGCAGCTCGATGTACTCCGCTTCGGGCAAACCTGCGGATGGCGAAGGGTCCGCCATGATCTCATGTATCAATACATCATAACGTTTCGCCACATATGGCGGCGTAAGGTCCAATTGTTTAATAATGATGTCGTCAAAAAAATGTTTCCCGAAAAAAGACGCGGTAGACTGGCGGACCTGTACACCGAACCAGGCCGACGACATATAGGTAACATCCCTGGCCCTGCCTTCTTCCGTGCCGTCGGTATACAATCCCCATTCTCCGGCCGCAGTGCGGGTAACGCGCACCTGCAACGCATGATTTACAATGCCGTCGCGCCCGTCTATAATCCGGGTAATACTGCCTTTGCCATCATTGTAATAAAGGCTTACATCATCCGCCGAATGGCCAACCCGCACAAAATACCCGGCGCTGAGCTGCGGCGTTTCCGCCGTGAGGTACACATCCGCGTAGTTCAGGCCGGAAGGATTAAAATCGAGCTGAACCTGGAATTCCCACTGCATGTTCAGCGCAGCGGCGGAAGGCGTGGAAAGATAAAACGTGCTGTTGGGCTGGGAATGCCGGCTCCGGAGCTTTCCTTCCTTCACCTCGAACGACGAGTCCATTCCCTGCCATGGCGGGTTCTGTGTAAAATTTCCGTCGGTAAATGATTCTGAAAGCTGCGCCTGCGCAGCAACGGGTAACAGGGCCAGCAGGAGGCCGCAAACAATGGGTTGCATGATAGCAATATTTAATAGGTTAACAAACTCACCGAATATAATAAAATCTTCTTTTTCTGTATTAATTTTGGGTCCTCATTTTATTAATTAAATAACACAATGAAAGTAGCCGTAGTAGGAGCTACCGGACTGGTAGGCTCTAAAATGTTGCAAGTACTCGCGGAAAGGAATTTCCCTGTAACGGAACTGATACCCGTAGCTTCCGAGAAATCTGTTGGCAAGGAAGTAATATTTAAGGGTAAGCCGTACAAGGTAGTGAACGCAGATACGGCTATTTCCATGAAACCGAACGTAGCCATCTTTTCCGCAGGCGGCAGCACATCGCTGGAATGGGCGCCCAAATTTGCCGCAGCAGGTATTACCGTGATCGACAATTCTTCCGCCTGGCGCATGGACCCTACCAAAAAGCTGGTGGTGCCCGAAGTGAACGCGCATGCGTTAACGCCTGAAGACAAGATCATTGCGAATCCCAACTGTTCCACCATCCAGATGGTGCTGGTACTGGAGCCGCTGCATAAGAAGTATGGCATTCAGCGCGTTGTGGTTTCCACCTATCAATCCGTTACAGGTACAGGTGTAAAAGCCGTTGACCAGCTGATGAATGAACGCAAAGGCGTGGACGGGCCCAAAGCTTACGCGCACCAGATAGACCTGAACGTGATCCCCCAGATCGATGTGTTCCTTGACAATGGTTATACCAAGGAAGAGATGAAGATGGTGAAAGAAACGGTGAAGATCATGGGCGACGAGAGCGTGAAAGTAACGGCCACGACCGTACGAATCCCCGTAATGGGCGGCCATAGTGAAAGCGTGAACATACAGTTCGCGAAAGATTTCGACCTGGCTGAAGTGCGCAGCATCCTGGCCGCTTCGCCGGGCGTTGTGGTAACAGATGATCCGGCGAATGCCGTATACCCGATGCCGAAAGATGCGCATGATAAAGACGATGTTTTTGTGGGCCGTATCCGCAGGGATGAGTCGCAGGCTAACACGTTAAATTTATGGATCGTGGCAGACAACTTGCGCAAAGGCGCGGCAACAAATGCTGTACAAATTGCGGAATATCTTAATCAAAAGAACTGGTTATAAACCCGTTGAAAAATAAATTTCAGAAGGCCGGAAAGTGTTGCAACATTTTCCGGCCTTTTTTCTTGAATTCGTTATACGGTTGCTGGTCAATCACTTACCCCTAGCTAATTTCAACCGATTATCAAATAGTTTGATCCGTTTGTTTCCATAATGTTGTCATCCGTCCCTTAGTGTCAAGGAATTATACAATTCAACATTTGGAATTTGTAAAATTTTAATGTAATTTCATTTCCCCGTCAAAAAAATACGATAAGGGGTATACGAAAAATCTGTCCTTGAGTGCACTGAGAGGGTGCCACCTGTCCTACTATTATTTCTTCGTTCATTTTTGTTAATACTAGACATGTAAAAACTACACAGAAGTAGTATTGATTTGTGGGGGATAAAGTCCAACTTTGATATTACAATCCTATGCTAATAAATTCTTTATCTGAAATTTCCATGAAAACTAAACTCTCAAACTAAACACCCTTTATCCTATGAAAACCAACACGAACCGTGACCTTTTGTTAATGCACAAGTTTACCGAAGAGTGGAGTACTAACTTTTCCTCGCAAGTCTCCCGCATCATGAACATTGTAGATCAGAAGGATACGCTCGACGGTATCATCCCGATCATCGAAGTTGCCAATGTTTACAATCAGAA
>CBFHAF010000709.1:0-2885 GCA_965653435.1 uncultured Chitinophaga sp. | reverse complement strand
GGATCGCCTACCGTTACTCCGCCTCCAACAAGCCCTGGGAAATGTATCTCCAGGAAAACAAAACCGGCGCAAAGCCCATCCAGGTCACCAGCCTGGGCATGACAGACGAGTTTAAAGCATATCCCTGGCGCGAGGCTAACGTAGTGACCTTCAAAGCCCGCGACAACCAGACCGTCCATGCCCGCCTTTACACCCCCGATGCCGCCAAACGCAACGGCGCGGCAGTGATCTTCGTGCACGGCGCAGGCTACCTGCAGAACGCGCACAAATGGTGGAGCCACTACTACCGGGAATACATGTTCCATAACCTGCTCACAGACCTCGGTTATACCGTGCTGGACATAGACTACCGCGGCAGCGCGGGCTACGGCAGGGACTGGCGCACCGGCATTTACCGGCATATGGGCGGCAAAGACCTTACCGACCAGGTAGACGGCGCGCGCTTCCTTGCACAGCAGCATGGCGTGGACCCCAAGCGCATCGGCATTTACGGCGGCAGCTACGGCGGCTTTATTACACTCATGGCCCTGTTCACCACACCAGACGATTTCGCGGCAGGCGCCGCCCTGCGTTCCGTTACAGACTGGGCGCATTACAACCACGGGTACACCTCCAACATCCTCAACGAGCCTTATACAGACAGCATCGCGTTCCGCCGCTCCTCGCCCATTTACTTCGCGGAAGGCCTTAAGGGGCACCTGCTGATGTGCCATGGCATGGTGGATAGCAACGTTCATTTCCAGGACATTGTACGCCTTTCGCAGCGCCTGATAGAGCTCGGGAAAAACAACTGGGAGCTGGCCGTTTACCCCGTGGAAGACCATGCGTTTACCGAGCCCGCCAGCTGGACCGACGAATACAAACGCATACTCCGCCTCTTCAACAGCGTGCTTTTAACGAAATAAACCGGAGCTTCAGCCCGCAAAAACCAGTATTGCAGTGCCTTTCCGGGCACTGCAATCTTTTTTTCAGTATATTTGAAAGCATCATCATCCCCAGGGTCCTATCATGAAATACTTGCAAAGAAGCGTACTGGTGTGCCTGCTCCTGGCCATGTGCAGCGCCGGGTTTGCGCAAAGCGGCCAGAAATACCAGGGCCTCCTCTGGGAAATAACCGGCAATAACCTGCCCAGGCCCTCTTACCTTTTCGGCACCATGCATGTGAGCAACAAGCTCGCCTTCCACCTCAGCGATTCCTTTTACCACTGCATCCGCAAAGCGGACGTAGTATCTCTCGAAACGGACCCGCAGCAACTGCAGGAAGATTTTTCCAAAAGCAAGATGCTCATGCTCAGCAGCAGTTATATGACCGCACTGGGCGGCCGCTCCCTGATGCCGAAAGACGCATTCACGATCAGCCCTTACGGCGACCTGGTGCGCAGCGGCCTCACCTACCGGCCTGAAATGATCAACCACCTGCTGTACCGTTCCTTCAGCTCACAGGAAGATTTCGAGGAAGATACTTTCCTGGACATGTACATTTACCAGGTGGGCAGCAAGCTCGGCAAAAGGGCCACCGGCGTGGAAAACTTTGAAGAATCGGAACGGCTGATGCTGGAAGCTTACCGCGATGCCGCCAAAGAAGCGAAAACAAGAAAGAACAACACTTCCTCCTACGATATCAACCCCGCCGAAACACGCAACCTCCTCAACGACGCTTACCGCCGCGGCGACCTGGACCTGCTGGATTCACTTTCCAACAGGCGGAACAGCTCTCCCGCTTTCCTGGAAAAATTCCTGTACAAGCGCAACGAGAACATGTTCAAAGCCATCGATTCCATTATCCGGAAATCGAGCCTGTTCGCCGGCGTAGGCGCCGCGCACCTGCCAGGGGAAAGAGGGCTCATATACATGCTGCGCAAAGCGGGTTACACCGTGAGGCCCATCGGCATTACAAACCGCGACAGCGAACAAAAAGATCAGCTCGAAAAGATAAAAGCGCCGGTCGTATTCCGGCCATACACTTCAGACGATGGCTGGATACAGGCCGAACTGCCCGGCAAGCTTTACAACTTCAGCAATCTCACCATGCTGCAGCAGCTTCAATATGCGGACCTTGCGAACGGCGCGTATTACCTGGTGAGCCGCATCAAGACCAATGCCCTCAGCCTCGGCCAGTCCGAGCAGGACGTTCTCCAAAAGATAGACAGCCTGCTGTATGAGAACATTCCCGGCAAGATCATTTCACGGCAGCAGATCAAAAACAGCGGCTATACCGGTTTTGATATCCGCAACCGGACCCGCCGCGGGGACCTTCAGCGTTACAATATCTTTGCAACTCCTTTCGAAATATTCATTTTCAAGATCAGCGGCAACGGGGAATATGCGGCAGGAGAAGAGGCAGACCGCTTCTTTGCATCCATCCGCCTCAAACCGGTACCCATGCCCGAATGGACCGTTTACCGCCCGGCGGAAGGCAGCTTTTCCGTAAAGCTTCCCCATCAACCCGTTCATTCCAGCAACGTAGCCCTCCGCTCCATGAGCAAACGGCAGGAATACGAAGCGCTGGACAAAAAAACGGGCAACAGCTACCTCATCATCCGCAAGAACATCCAGGATTACAGCATCCTCGAAGAAGATACCGTAGAGCTCGGCTTCGCGGAAGAAAGCTTCCAGCAGTCACAGTTCATCAAACAGCAGAAAAGCCGGAGATCATTCACCTGGCAGGGCCATCCATGCCTGGAGATCGTGAACCAGAATACGGACAACAGCTTCACGCAAACCCGATTCCTGTTGCAGGGCGCGAATTATTACGTACTGTCCGCCCGCTACCAGCAGGACAAAAAGACCGCACAGGAATTCTTCAACACCTTCACCCTTCAGAACCCGCAGTATAAAAACTTCCGGACGCATAAAGACACTGCGCTGTACTTCTCCGTACAAAC
>CBFHAF010000708.1:0-2898 GCA_965653435.1 uncultured Chitinophaga sp. | reverse complement strand
CGCACTACAGCAGTTCTTTCAAGATCTCGGTCAAATATTTCGCGGCCATGAATGAGAAAGGCAGCTTATAAATTATGAATTATGGAATTATGCCACAGCTTGCGGCACAAAAAAACCGCTTCAGCATCACACCAAAGCGGTTCCTTTAATATCTCTATCATATTCAGATCAGCTCCTTCAGCTTCTCCACCACTTTATCCACCTCTTCTTTCGTATTGTGCCTTGAGAACGAGAACCTCACCGCAACCCTGTTCGGATCATTGTTGATGGCGCGGATCACGTGAGAGCCTGCATCCGCACCGGAGGTACACGCGCTGCCGCCTGAAGCGCAGATGCCGTTGATGTCCAGGTTAAAAAGGAGCATTTCGCTCTTTTCAGACTTGGGGAAAGAAACGTTCAGCACGGTGTAAAGACTGCGGCCATAAAGGTCGCCGTTGAAGCTGACGCCGGGTATATGTTTCTGCAGCTGCTCTGCCATGTACATGCGGATGCCGTTGATATAGCTGCTGTGCTCTTCAAAGTTTTCAGTAGCCAGTTCCAGCGCTTTGGCAAAGCCAACGATGCCGTAGAGGTTCTCCGTGCCTGCGCGCATATTCCTCTCCTGTGAACCGCCCTGGATATAAGGCGTGATCTTCACGTTTTCGTTGATGTACAGGATGCCCACGCCTTTCGGGCCATGGAATTTATGCCCGGCGCCGTTGATGAAATGCACGGGCGTATTGCGCAGGTCGAAAGGGTAGTGGCCCACGGTCTGCACGGTATCGGAATGGAAAATGGCATCGTATTCCTTGCAAAGGTTGCCCACTGCATGAAGGTCCAGCAGGTTGCCGATCTCGTTGTTGGCATGCATGAGCGATACCAGGCTTCTCTCTTTGGAACCTGCCAGCAGCGCGCGGAGGTCGTCCATATCCACGTGGCCGTCGGGCAGCA
Organism: uncultured Chitinophaga sp.; assembly: GCA_965653435.1. Classification (GTDB taxonomy): domain Bacteria; phylum Bacteroidota; class Bacteroidia; order Chitinophagales; family Chitinophagaceae; genus Chitinophaga. The sequence continues at coordinate 1,968 of CBFHAF010000708.1, read as the reverse complement.
GCTTCACCCAGGATACCTTTACGTCTTCCCTGTGCCCCGCATGCTCCACCGTATGAAGGGTGGCATGGTGCTCTACAGGGGAGGAAATGATGTGGCGGCAGCCCAGGTCGCGGATGGCGGCTGTAATGGCGGTATTGCTGCTTTCGGTGCCGCCGGAGGTGAAAAATATCTCCCCGGGATGGGCGCCAAGTATCTTTGCAACGGTTTTACGGGCGTTTTCAATTCCAAGGCGGGATTCCCGGCCATAGGAGTAAATGGAGGACGGGTTGCCGAATTTTTCGGTCATATAAGGCAGCATGGTATCCAATACTGCCTTGTCAAGCGCCGTGGTGGCGGCATTGTCGAAGTAGATCCTTTCCAATTTCTTGCGGTGGTTTGGTTTTTGACTAAAAAGTGCCACAAATTTAAGGAATTAGCCATAAACAAAAACGGATGACGGTTTGTTCCGTCATCCGCTCATGTATATTTAAGTCTATAGGAATTATATAAATTCCTTGATATCCTGCATGATCTTGCGTGCAATGTTGTCTGCCGTGGTCTCATTCTGGCTTTCCGCGTAAATGCGGATGATAGGCTCGGTGTTGGACGTGCGCAGGTGCACCCAGTCCCTGTCGAATTCGATCTTCAGGCCGTCTTCGGTGTTCTGGGGCTGGTTCTTGTATTTGCCTTTGATCTTTTCGAATATCTCTTTCACGTCAATCCCTTTGTCCAGCTCGATCTTGTTCTTGGAAATGAAATAGTCGGGGTAGGAGTTGCGGAGGGCTTTCATCGTCTTTTTGCTCTGCGCCAGGTGGCTCAGGAACAGTCCGATGCCGATGAGCGCGTCGCGGCCGTAATGCAGGTCGGGCACAATGATGCCGCCGTTGCCTTCTCCGCCTATCACGGCATTCACGGCTTTCATGCGGTTCACTACGTTCACTTCGCCAACGGCGGAAGGATGGTATTCGCCGCCGTTTTTGAGGGTGATGTCCTTCAGAGCCTGGGTGGAGCTGAGATTGCTCACGGTGTTGCCTTTCCTGTGCTTCAGCACGTAGTCGGCCACCGCCACCAGGGTATATTCCTCGCCGAACATGCTGCCGTCTTCACAAACGAAGCAAAGGCGGTCCACATCAGGGTCTACGGCAATGCCGAAGTCTGCCTGCGACTTATTCACCTCGTTGGAGAGGGCTGTCAGGTTTTCGGGGAGGGGTTCGGGGTTATGGGCAAACTTGCCGTTCACCTCGTCGAACAGTACGGTCACTTCTTCCACGCCCAGGGCTTTCAGCAGCGCGGGCACGAAAATGGCGCCTGTGGAATTCACCGCATCCACCACCACTTTGAAGTTGGCGGCTTTGATGGCGGCAACGTCTACCAGCGGGTAGTTCACCACGAGGTCCACATGTTTCTGAAGGTAAGAATCATCTGCCCGGTAGGAACCGAGCTTTGAAACATCTGCAAATACAAAATCTTCCCTGGCTGCAATGTCCAGCACCTCGGCGCCGTCTGCGCCTGAAATGAATTCGCCTTTGCCGTTGAGGAGCTTCAGCGCGTTCCATTCCCTGGGGTTATGGCTGGCAGTGAGAATGATGCCGCCCGCAGCCTGCTCCATGGTTACGGCGACCTCCACTGTGGGGGTCGTGCTGAGGTCCAGGTCCACCACGTCGATACCCAAACCGTTCAATGTGGATACCACGAGGTTTTTGACCATTTCCCCGGAAATGCGCCCGTCGCGCCCGATCACCACCTTCCTGTTCTCAGCGTTCTGCTTCAGCAGCCAGGTGCCGTAAGCGGCAGTGAATTTCACAACATCAAGAGGGGAAAGGCCTTCTCCCGGCTTACCGCCGATCGTTCCACGAATGCCCGAAATTGATTTAATCAGTGCCACAATTGTTGGATTTTTTTAGGACAGCAAAGATAGTCGATTAGAACTTTATCCCACTTGTTAATTTGCCATGAACAAAGCATTAAATGCTTGTTGCCGCAATTAGG
>CBFHAF010000707.1:0-2912 GCA_965653435.1 uncultured Chitinophaga sp. | reverse complement strand
TTCGTTTAGCCGACAGCGATATTGCCCGCGAACCCCGCGTTCTTTTCTTCCAGGTGCTGTTTGAAGCCCCTGATATCGTTGCGCACCAGGCTCTCGAAAGCGGGATTGAACAGGCGTGCGATGCCTTCGCCTACATACCCTGCGGGCGGGCGGTACGTGATGGTCACCAGTAATTCCGTGCCGCCGGTCTCCGTATCCCTGAAACGGATCTTGCCTGCATTGGCCAGTTGTGCGCCTTCCAGCGAGCGCCATCCCAGCATTTCGCCGGGTACATCCTCGACTATCTCCGCATCCCATTCCAGCTTGATGTTGCCGGCCAGGCGGATGGTCCAGTGGCTGTAGCGGTCGTCCTGCACGTCCACATCATGCAGATGCGCCATGAAAGCCGGGAGGTTTTCCAGCTTGCGCCAGTAGCTGTAGACTTCCGCACGCGGGCGGTCCACCACGAAGGAGGTGCGGATATTCACCGAACGGGCGTGTTTGGGGCGGAGGTTCTCTTCCACCACGGCGGACACGGGGCAATTGCCGGAGATGCCGCGGTAAAGCAGGTAACTGCCCGCGAGAATGCGGATAAGGCTTTTCATGGGCGTTTTACCGATGTCCGCCAGCCCGATGTATACCAGCGAAGCGCCGGCTGCCGAAGAGATGATCCTGCCGGTTTTAGATACATTGATAACCGTGGAATTTTCATATAACCCGCCGGCACGGGGTGTTCCTTTTTCCTGCTGCATATGTTTCCATTTTGTGAATTACCATCCAAAACCTTGCGAGAGTGTAAACCCGCTGATTTTCAATCGTATGTGCCGGGGTATTGGGTAGTTAATTCCCCAGCATTTCCCATACTGTAAACAAACGGATGGGAATTTTGTTCCTGATCCTCCCGTTTAGGCGGAAGGAAAAAGACCCGCTCTATCCCGTTACGAGCTCCATCCTCCGCCCATTGGGCCTTACGAGAAAGAAGCGCTCGTGGCCTTCCTGCATGCGATCAGCACTACCTCTTACCCGTATCAGCCGGCCTGAGCTTCCGCAATGATCAACATTTGAATTTATTGCATAAAAAAGCCGGCTGATCAATTCAGCCGGCTTCATAATTTTTTCCTTCAGCAAAAAATGTTTATCCCAACTGGTGCACACCGCGTGTTCTCGTTAAATGCTGCCCCTCGCCGATCTCTTCGATCATCTTTTTACAGAATGCCGGGAGGTCGCCGGGGTTGCGGCTGGTCACGATGCCATTGTCCACCACCACTTCTCGGTCCACCCACTTCGCGCCGGCATTGATCAGGTCTGTTTTCAGGGAAGGCCATGAGGTAACGGTCCTGCCTTCCAGCGCATTGGTCTCGATCAGCGTCCAGGGGCCGTGGCAGATAGCAGCGATAGGTTTTGCCTCGTCGGTAAAGCCGGTTACGAAGGCCACCGCATCAGCGTCCATGCGGAGCTTGTCGGGATTGATCACGCCGCCGGGCAATACCAGCGCGTCAAAATCACCGGAGCTTACGTCCTTTACGGTTGTATCCACCTTATATTCTTTGCCCCAGTTCTTCTCCGCCCAGGATTTTACAGTGCCTTCTTTCAGGGACACCACCTTCACATCCGCGCCCGCATTCTTCAGCGCTTCCACCGGTTGGGTGAATTCGGATTCCTCGAAGCCGTCGGTTACCAGTACGGCTACTTTTTTGTCCTTCAGCGTTTGCTTTTCCATGATTGTTGTTTTAGGTGAGATAATACCCGAAATGCAGCAAAAACGGGTCCGCGCCGGAACAGCAGGAGGCTTGCCGGATCATCCGGCGGGTGGCGGGGATTTATTTTCTCAATACGGGGCTAGTCTCCCTTGCCGAGCTTCATTTTCACCTTGCCATCCTCTCCGTCTACGGCATGGAGGTTAACGACGATGCCTGATTTCCGGCGCTTGTTCAGCTCTTCAATATCCGTAACCAGCTCGTCTTTTTTGGGATTGCGCAGCGGTACGCGCAGCTTGATGTCCGTGCCCCTGGGAATGCCGTATACGCCTTCCACTTCCACGTTCAATACGCTGGAAGCGATCAGCATCGGGTGGATGTAGATCTTGCTGCCTCTCACGTCCAGCGTGTTCTGGATCTTTTCGAAGGTGATATTGCTCATGTCCCGCTTGCGGAACACGAATTTGCCGATGTTCATCAGCGGCTGGAAGTTCACCAGCGCGCCTTTGTTGAGCGTAAATGCCACGGTGCCGTGCATGGTATGGGGCTTTACGGTGGCGTCGCCTTTCATTTCACCGTTCATATTCGCCGTGGCGGAAAACACGCCCTTGAGGTTCTTCGCCGTCACACCGTCCTGCCCGAAATTCTCGAAGGCATGGAACAGCTGGTCCACCTGTACCTGTTTCACGTTCGCGCTCACGTTGAACTTATCGCCGTTGCCGGCATGGCGGATGTTGCCGTTCAGGTTCATGTACCCGCCCGCGGTCTGCAGGGCTACGTTGCTCAGCTGTATGCCGTCCTGGCTCATACGCACGCCCGCTTTCACGTTGCCGGCGGTAAACTGCCGGTAACGGACCTTGTCCACGGCCAGGCTCATATTCACGCTGCTCTGTTCCAGCACCACGTCCAGCTGCTTCATCACGCGGTTCATGTTCCGCCTGTTCTTTTGCGCCTGCTGCGAAGCTGTTCTTTTCTGCCTTTTCGAAAAGAAAGTATTGAACTCGTTCACATTGATCATCGGGCTGCGAATGGACCAGTCCAGCAGTATCTTCTCCGGCGCGGAGAAATAAAGGTTCAGGATGTTGCGGATGCTGCCTTCCATTTGCACGATGCTGGAGCCGGACTGCAGGCGGATGTTGCGGAAAAAGAGGTCCGCTCCTTCAAAAACGAGCATGGCATGGCAGGTATGGAATGCCTGGTTGCGGGGCACGTAGGTAAATGCGCCGTCTTTCACCT
>CBFHAF010000706.1:0-2914 GCA_965653435.1 uncultured Chitinophaga sp. | reverse complement strand
GGAGCCGATAAAAATAGAGGTTGAAAAGCTCATAAGCGTGCCGATCAGCACGTATTCCGTTTCGCGCCGGTTGTCGCTCTCCTTGAGGTCGTTGAAGCGGAGGATGGACTTGGCCGCGATCAGGAAACCGATGCCTTCGTAATGGTTGGTGATGATGAAAGTGAGCACCAGCGCCCTTTCGAAAATACCGATCCATTTGCCGGCTGCGCTGAGGGAGGCTTTCCCGCTGCTGAGGCGGGCGTCTGCCACCTGGTCGCGCCAGCGTTTGGTGGCGAAGCCCAGCAGGAAGGCGGCGGGCCATATCACGGCGGCATAGCCGAGCGCCACTGCCCAGAAGGTGGTATTCCGCCAGAGGTCGCGAAGCCAGGGAGCTATATCGCTCCAGCCATGTGTTACCTGCAGCCAGAGTATGAGCAATACGAGCAGGTGCAGGCCCTGGTCTATGAGGAAATTCTTTCCATTGTCTTTCCGGTGCAGCTTCCAGAGATCGATGAAAAAGTGGGTAACGGCAACGGCTACCGGCGCCAGCCACTGCGTCCATGCGGCGGTAAAAAGATAAATGAGCATGCCATGGATAAGGCAATGCAGGTAAAGATACCCGGAACCGGCTTTGCGGCGGCGTTTATGCTGAACGATGCGGTTGGTTTGCAATGCGAAATCCCCCAGGAGATGGGCGCAAAGCCATTTGATGAGCAACAACATAAGATATGGTTTAAACAGGCACGGCGCCTGTTGTTTTGGTTAACACGTCATTATAACGGCGATGCCATCTGTTGTTCAAACCGCCGGAGTATCAGGCTGATGGTTTGCCACCCGGCGCCTTGCAGGCGTTGCTGAACGGCCGGCTGGCGGATGTTCAGTTTTTCAGCGGTCTGCACCTGTGTGAGCCCGTTCAGTTGTTCCAGCACTGCTTCCGCCTGGAGGGCGCTCCACCGCTCGATGATAAATGAAAGCGTCTGGCAGTGGATCTCCCATTCCTGGTTGAGGCCGGGGGAGGGGGTGACCACGGAAATGAGCCCGTTCTTTTTCTTCAGTTCATCCAGGTACGGGCCGGAATTGCGGAATGCCTCCCCATCTGAAATAACTATTTTTTTCGCATTATAGGAAATCTCACCCGTACCGATGGCCAGCCGTATTTTAAAATCTTCCTTCCACAACATGGCCAGCAGCAGCAGGCCGCTATGCAGGGCTGTTTCCGGGTGGTCCGTGATAACGGCCTGGAAACTGTCTCCCCGGTATTGCTCCGCCCTGAAATCCTTCTCTTTTTTCTTTACAGCGGCAAACGCGTTATCCAGCGCCTTCTGAAGGTGTGCACGCGCCTGGGGGGCGAGCTGGGAGGACTGGATAACATCCCCGGTTATGACGGCTGCATTCGTTTTCATAATGTGCGTACTGCAAATATAAGGCTATAGCCTTATAATACCTAATTATAAGGCTGTGGACTTATAATGCGACAATATAAGCCTATGGCCTTATATAATGAAAAAGGCAGCGTCCATAGCGGGCGCTGCCTTTTTTGATATGATTTACCGTCAGGACTAGTAACGGTAGTATTCCGGTTTGAAGGGGCCTTCCACGGGGATGCCGAGGTAAGACGACTGTGCGGGGGTGAGCGTATCCAGCTCCACGCCGATCTTCTTCAGGTGCAGGCGGGCCACTTTTTCGTCCAGGTGCTTGGGCAGCACATATACCTTGTTCTCGTAGCTGGCGGAGTTGGTCCACAGTTCGAGCTGGGCAAGGGTCTGGTTGGTGAAGGAGTTGCTCATTACAAATGAAGGGTGGCCGGTAGCGCAGCCCAGGTTCACGAGGCGGCCTTCAGCCAGCAGGATGATATCTTTCCCGTCGATGGTATATTTATCCACCTGGGGTTTGATCTCCACCTTGCTATGGCCGTAGTTGGTGTTCAGCCAGGCCACGTCGATCTCGATATCAAAGTGACCGATGTTGCACACGATCGCTTTGTCTTTCATGGTTTTGAAGTGTTCGCCGGTGATGATGTCGCGGCAACCGGTGGTGGTCACGATGATGTCGGCTTCTTTTACCGCATCGGCCATCTTTTTCACTTCGTAACCTTCCATTGCGGCCTGGAGGGCGCAGATGGGGTCGATCTCGGTAACGATCACACGGGCGCCCGCACCTGCGAGAGATTCTGCTGAGCCTTTGCCCACGTCGCCAAAGCCAGCCACTACAGCTACTTTACCGGCGATCATTACGTCGGTTGCGCGGCGGATAGCGTCCACACAGGATTCACGGCAGCCGTATTTGTTATCGAATTTGGATTTGGTAACGGAGTCGTTGATATTGATGGCGGGCATCGGCAAGGTGCCGTTCTTCATTCTTTCGTACAGGCGGTGAACACCGGTGGTGGTTTCTTCGCTCAGGCCTTTGATGTGCTGGATCAACTCGGGGTAAACGTCAAACACCATGTTGGTGAGGTCGCCACCGTCGTCCAGGATCATGTTCAGCGGGCGGTCGTAGCTGCCGAAGAAAAGCGTCTGCTCGATGCACCAGTTAAACTCTTCCTCGTTCAGGCCTTTCCAGGCGTAAACCGGGATGCCGGCAGCAGCAATGGCAGCAGCGGCATGGTCCTGTGTGGAGAATATGTTGCAGGAGCTCCATTGTACTTCGGCACCGAGGGCAACCAGGGTTTCTATCAGTACGGCAGTCTGGATGGTCATGTGCAGGCAGCCGGCTATGCGTGCGCCTTTCAGGGGCTGGGATTTACCATATTCTTCGCGCAGCGCCATAAGGCCCGGCATTTCGGCTTCCGCCAGCTCAATTTCCTTGCGACCCCATTCAGCCAAAGACATGTCTTTAACCTTGTACTTGAGGCTCAAATCAATTTTGGATTTAGCAATTGTTGACATTCCGAATAAATTTTTGCAAATCTACCTTTATTTTAACTTTCCACATA
>CBFHAF010000705.1:0-2916 GCA_965653435.1 uncultured Chitinophaga sp. | reverse complement strand
GACCCCTTGAACTTTCCCAATACAGACTGGCAGGACGCGACCTTAAAAAAGACCGCCCGCCAGCACCAGCACAGCCTTTCTGTGAACGGCGGCAACGACAATGTGAAATATTTCATATCGCTGGGCATCATCGGGCAGGACGGGTTGTACCGCAACGGCGTTACCCAGTACGACCAGTATAATTTCAGGTCGAACATCGACGCCGATGTGACCAAACGCCTCAAAGTGAGCCTGTACCTTTCCGGCCGCCAGGAAGACCGTTTATTTCCGCAGACCGGAGCGGGAGACGTTTTCCGCTCCATTTACCGCGCTTACCCTACCGTGGCCGCCATATACCCGAACGGGCTGCCCACCACCGGCATAGAGAACAATAACCCGGTGATGCAGGTAACGGACATAGCCGGCACCAACCGCAATCCCACGCAGGTGTTCAACGGCATCCTGAAAGGCAGCTATGCCATACCGGGCGTTGAAGGGCTGTCGCTGGACGGGTTCTTTTCCGTGGACAAATCCTGGAACTTCAGCAAATCATTCAGCAAACCTTATATCCTGTATAACTACAGCGCGGCCACCAATACGTACAACAAAGTGGTGGTGGGCGGTTCCGCCGGCGCGGCAACGCTCACAGAGCTGCAGCAGAACCAGGAGATGCGGGTGTCCAACATCAAGCTGAATTATGCCAGGCAGTTCGGCAATCACAGCATAGACGCATTTGTAGCATATGAGCAAAGCAAAACCGTGATGGACAGTCTTAGCGCTGCACGGCTGAACTTCCCTTCCCCGCAAACGCCTGAGCTGTCTCAGGGCGGGCCGGCCGCTACAGACAAGAACAACGCCGGCAAAAGCTACCTGTTCACCCGTAAAAGCTACATAGGCCGCGTAGCCTACAATTACCGGGAAAAATACCTGCTGGAAGTGCAGGCCCGCGTAGACGGCTCTTCCACATTTGCACCCGGCAACCAATATGGTTTCTTCCCTTCCGTATCCGCGGGATGGAGGATATCCAAAGAAGACTGGTTCCAGCCAGTAACATTCATCAACGACCTGAAGCTGCGCGCTTCCTACGGCACGCTCGGCAACGACAACGTGGGCCTGTTCCAGTATTTCGACAACTATTCCTTCAACAGCCTGTATGTACTCGGCAGCAACGGCACCATCCGCCCGGGGATCGACATCACCAAGCTGCGCAACCCGGACATTACCTGGGAAACAGCCAAAAAGCTGGATGTGGGCATCAACGCCGTGTTCCTGAAAAACTTCAACCTGGAATTCATTTATTTCCAGCAAAAACGGGCGGACATCCTTACACAGCGCAACGCTTCCATCCCCCAGTCGTCCGGTATCGTGAACCCTCATGCCAGCGATCCGCTTGTACCGGCAGAGAACATCGGCAAGGTGAACAGCAACGGCATAGAAGCCTCGCTTGGATATAACAATACCACTCCCGGCGGCTTCGGCTACCGCATCAGCGGCAACTTCACCTACGCCAAAAGCGAGATCATCTTTATCGACGAAGCAGCAGGCACCCTGAACTACCAGCGGCAAACCGGCAGACCGCTGAACACATACCTGCTGTATGATGTGACCGGCATTTACAGAACACAGGAAGACCTCAATAAATACCCGCACCTGAGCGGCAACCAACCGGGGGACCTCATTTACAGGGATTATAACGGCGACGGGCAGATCACCGCGGACGACCAGGTAAGAACAAAATACGGCAACATACCCGAGATCACTTACGGCGTGGTGCTGGGCGCGGATTACAAAGGCTTCGACCTCTCCGCCGTGCTGGCAGGGCAAACACATGTCAGCCAGTACGTGCTGCCGGAATCCGGAACAGTAGGCAACTTTTACAGCAGCTGGGCGGATAACCGCTGGAGCCCCAACAACACGGCCGGCACTTATCCCCGGGCGGACGACCGGGCATCCGCTTCCATCAACGGCGGGCTTTACAAAAATAACTTCTGGCTCAACAATGCCTCCTTCCTGCGGTTAAAAAATGTGGAACTGGGTTATACAATCAAGGCCGATGTGCTTTCGCGGATCAGGATCTCCGGGCTGCGCGTGTACGCAAGCGCGTTCAACCTCTTCACCATTACCCCCGTGAAAGACTACGATCCGGAAGGCAGCAGCGACAGCGGCCAGTTCTACCCGCAGCAGCGCATCGTGAATGTTGGCGTAAATGTTAAGTTCTAAACCGAAAAGATCAAAGCAATGAAGACTACAAACATCTTAATGATATCGGCATTCATATTGTCAGGGTTATTTTCTTCCTGTAAAAAAGACTACCTGGACATCGTGCCTACAGACCGCATCTCCGAAGTGGCCTTATTAGCCGACTCCGCGCTTTTCGAAAATTATGTGATCAACCGGTACATGAGCATCCGGCTGCAGGACAAAGAAGGCGAAGGCACATTGCCGGGATTTGGCCGCGGGTTCGAATACGCTATGTGGAGCGCGCTTTCAGACGAATCCATCTATAACAACGACGATAATACCTGGCTCGTGCAACGCGGGCAGCTGGCTCCCGAAAACACCGGCATTACCGGCACTATCTGGGGAAGAAGCTACCGCAGCATCAGGGAATGCAACTACGCGCTGGGCAATATCGACAGCGTGCAGATGAGCGATACGAAAAGGAACCTGCTGAGGGCCGAGCTGCGCTTTATCCGCGCCTTCCGTTATCATGACCTGATCCGCAATTACGGCGGCGTGGTGCTGATGGGCGATAAAGTATACAACCTCGAGGATAATCTTACGGAAAGCGGCCTCTTCACCCGTTCAGGCATAAAGGAATGCCTTGATTACACCATTGCCGAGCTGGATGCAGCCGCGCAGGCTTTGCCCGCGTTGAACGCAGACAAGACCTGGGACCTGGGCCGGGCCACCAAAGGCGCCGCCCTGGCACTAAAA
>CBFHAF010000704.1:0-2919 GCA_965653435.1 uncultured Chitinophaga sp. | reverse complement strand
GCTGCCACGCAGCTGCTGTCTGGATATGGAGATGATGTAACGTTTATTTCACCAGTCCCTTTAATTGTTCTTCCGTTAATGCTACCGCGGGTTTGAACGTATTGGCCTGCATGTATTTTTCCAGGCTGTAGCGCAGCTGCCGTGCAGCCGGGCGATTGGTAAGGTCGCGGGAAAGGTCCAGGGAGGTGAGGATGAGCTTTCCTTTGCCCACCCGGGCTTCTATTACATTCGCCATTTTACGGTTCTTGAAAAAATTGTCCATCACGCGCACAACGGGCGTGAGGTTGGGCAGGCTGTCTATCACCATGGTTTTGGAGGAAGTGATGAGGTCCCACCATTGCCAGTCGCTATAGGAAGCCGTGGGGAAATCCGCCAGCGCAGGATGTCCGGGATCGCAGAGTATGCCCATGGTGCCGGGCTGGGAGGGGAAGTGGACGGGACTCCAGAACACCGGTGCAAACCGGCCTTCCACGCCCTGAAGCGAAGCAGTGTCCGGGTTCAGCAGCACGGTTTTACCTTCGTTCAGCCATTGCATGGCCTCAGGCAGGGAGCGGGTGTAATGAACGGAAGATGCCGGCGCGGGCAATGCTTCAGGGTACACCCATATCCGCCATTCATTCCGGTGCTGCCCGATGCGGAGCGTAATGGTGAGTTCCGATGCGGTCCGTATTTTATCCAAAGGCACGCTGATGCTGCCCAAAGTATGCCCGTTGCCCAGCGGGATCTGCCCGGCGGATAATTTGCCTGTGGCGATCACCGTGCCGGTATTGCTTCTTATGCTCCATTCGGGTGTGATGCCGCTGATGGCGCTTTCGCTGAAATTCGCCGCTTCCGCGGTAGCGGTGAAGGTTTCGTTGTTGGTATAGGCCGCTTTTTCGAAACGGAGCAGCGGCACCACGGCGGAACAGTACATCCTGTGCTGCGCGGGCGTTACCAGCCCCTTGCTGTCCCAGAACGCATCCAGTATGCCGATGAGCGCGGTGCCCTGGCCGGGGAAATCGTGCAGGTCCAGCAGCTGGAAACCGCTGAAATTGCGGGTCTTCAGCGCGCGTTCGATCTCTTCTTTATAAAGGTTGGCGGCAAACCGGCCGCTTGCTTTGAGGTATTGCGGCGCAAGATGCAGCAACCCTTTCTGCTCCATGTCCTTCCGGATGGCCCTGAAGTTCAGCGGGTCCAATACGCCGGTGTATTTTTTTATCTCCTCCAGGTTCGGGAACACGGAATACTGGCCGATCTCATGGGTGATGAGCGGCACAGGCAGGCTGTCTGTTTCTTTCGTATAGTCGGTAGCGAAAGAAGGGGGGATGCTGTTGAAAATGCCCTGCCCGCGTACCCAGCCTTTGCGGGTGTATTGGGTGATGAAAAAATCGTCGCCCGGCTCAGGCCATTTGCCGTGATCGCGCTGGAAGCTGAAAGTAGTGGTCGTGTACAAATGCCTGGGGTCGGATCTTTTCAGGCTGGCCACGATCTTTTCCAGCCACTGGAAATCGCCTTCCAGCTCATTGCCCATAGACCAGAAACAGAAAGAGGGGTGATTGCCGTATTCGCCGCTGATGCGCTCCGCTTCGGATTCCAGCCAGGCGTTCATCGCATCGTCCTTGCCGGCGTTCTTGTTCCAGAATGGCAGCTCCACCTGCAGGTAGAAGCCCATGGAATCCGCTACTTCAAAAGCTGCGGAAGGCGGGCACCAGGAGTGGAACCGCAAGTGGTTCAGTCCGTAGGCTTTGGCGGAGCTGAATACTTTCTGCCAGCCTTTCCGGTCCATCGGGGGATAGCCCGTAAGCGGGAAAATATTGCATTCCAGCGTGCCGCGAAGGTAGATACGCCTGCCGTTCACCTGCAGCAACGCGTTTTTATTGGTTACCTCGCGCATCCCGAAAGTGGTGCTCCGTGCGTCTTTGCCGCTGCCTGCGGCCAGCGTTGCCTGCAGCGTGTATACGTGGGGGTTGAATTCATCCCAGGTTTTCATGCCGGCGCCGAGCTGCAGTGTCAGCTCGTGCGTGGAAGCGCCTTCGGGCAGTTCCGCGTTCAGCGTTTGTGTTTTTCCCCCGGCTGCAACGGTGATGAGGCCTTTTGAAGCGGCGCCGCTTTCGTTGGCCACCTGCACGCGTACGCGGGCGGAGCGGCTGGCGAGGTCGGGATACACCTGCGTTTGGGTGATATGTATCTTGTTCCTTGCTTCCAGCTGCAGTTTGCCGATGAGGCCGTTCCAGATGATCTGCGTGCCGTTGGTATAGGCATGCGCCATGTCGCGGGTGCTCATGTCGTAACGTTTCCGGTTGTCTACCCTGATCACCAGGCGGTGTTTGCCGGGTGTAAGAACGGTGGAGGCGGAGAAACGGTGAGGAGCTATCAGGCTCTCGTCTGCACCGCACTCCCTGCCGTCCACCCACACACGGGTATTCCACAGTACGCGTTCCAGCGTAAGTTGAATGCTTTTATTGCGCCATGATGCCGGTATCGAAACTTCCCGCGCATACCAGGCCGGCCCGGTATAGGCATGTTTGCGTGTGAGCATCAGGAGTATCTCTTTGTTCAGGGAATCGGGCGTGAGCGTGGTGGCTTCGCCGATGCCCGCGTCGTCCAGCGTGCCGGGCAGCTGGATGGTTTGGCTGAAGGCCTGGCTGAACCATTGTTCTTTTACGCCTTTGTCTTCCGGGTCCAGCCGGTACTGCCATTTGCCTGCGAGGGGCATGGTTTGCGCCATGGCGCCTGTGCTGCTGAGGAGGAGTATGATAATCAGTCTGCGGAACATGTATCTATTTTTTTTCGTTACCTGCGGCGGCAGGGGCCTGCATGTCGCGGGCCAGGTTTAAATGAGCTTTTGCGCCCGGGTGAAATCCCTGCCCGATAACTTTACGGAAGCAGGCCATGGCGGAAGCGCTTTCCATCAGGACAAGATAACCTAGACCCTTCATA
>CBFHAF010000703.1:0-2952 GCA_965653435.1 uncultured Chitinophaga sp. | reverse complement strand
TATTGTACGCTTTGGTCCTCATTATCATTGTAGCGCTCCCGGTTGTGTACATCGTGACCGCCATGGGCAAACACATGAAAGACATCCTGAAGTTCTATGCGGACATCCAGGCCCACGGCCTGCCGCCTTTACCGCCGCAGGTCACGCAGTTGCCGTTCGTAGGTGATTCAGCGGTTTCGTTCTGGCAGCATCTGCAGGAAAATCCGAAGGAAGCCCTCATGGGATACGAGCATCAGATCCGCCATATGCTGCACCGGATCCTGACCGGAGGGGCAGGCGTGTTAGGCACTGCGCTGCAGTTTGTTCTGGGTATCATTATTTCCGCTATCCTGCTGGCAGGCGGTGAAAAGGCGATGAGGCCGGTGAAAACCACGCTGCAGCACCTGCTGGGCCGCCGCGACGGGCTTGCCCTCCTGGATGCGACTACCCATGCCATAAAGGGCGTTTCCATCGGCGTGATGGGCACAGCCTTCATCGCCGCCTTCATTTCATGGATCGGGTTTGTGATCGCAGGGCTTCACTTTAAGATCGTGCTTTGCGCGCTGGTATTCTTTCTTGTGCTTATACAGGTCGGGCCCTTGCTGGTTTGGCTGCCGCTGGTGATCATCCTCGCCGTGGAAGGGCATACCGGCACGGCGGTCTTTGCCGCGGTATACGGCCTCTTCGTGCTGCTGATCGATGCGGTGCTGAAACCGGTACTGATCGCAAAAAGCGGCGGACGGCTCCCTTTCCTCGTGCTTTTCATCGGCGTGATAGGAGGGCTTGCGGCCTGGGGATTTACCGGCATGTTCAAAGGCGCCATCATTCTCGCTGTTTTCTATACGGTCTTCAACTCCTGGCTGGCACGGAAAGATCAACCCAAATTGGCCCCGGAACCGGGCTCGGGTGAGTTCATATAAATCATTTGTTTTGAAAAAAGCACTCAAGCGGATACTGATCATCGTGGTGGCAGCCATCGTGTTGTGCATTGCCCTGCTGTATTACCTTATTACACACCGGTTTAAGGAAAGCCTGCGTTATGCGGTGAAAATGCGGACCAACGGGCAGTACGTGTTCGATGCGGGCAGCGTTGAAGTGTCTTTCCGGAAAAAGGCCATTACTTTGCGGCATTCGTCGGTGCATTGTATCGACAGGCAGCATTCGCCCACAACCTACAACATCGAAATGCCGGAAATGTATTTTTCACTCGCTTCCTGGAAAGACCTGCTGATGAACCGGAAGATCGTTGCAGACAGCCTTGCATTTATTTCCCCGCGTGTAAAAATGAATACCAGCGGCGAGCTTCCGGTAAAACAACGCGCCCGCTTCAAAGGGACGGATATCCTGGATATCCTGCAAAAAACCCTCACGCACTTCAATGCGCATTCTTTCAGCATGCGCAACGGATCATATGATTACCTGGTGAAAGACAGCATGGTATTGCATGTGAACGACATCAACCTTTACGTACAGAATTTTACGGAGATCAATAACCAGGACGATCATCTTTTCGGGTCGGACCGGGTGGTGTTTTCTCTGGGCCGCCAGCACTGGATACTGCCTAAACGTAAGCAGGAAGTAAGTTTCAGCGCTCTCCGGTTCGACAGCCGGGGCCAGCGGCTGGAAGTGGACAGTGTCGGTTATACGGAGCGGGACTCGGCCGGCGGCGCCGGGCTTAATTTGCAGGCAGATAAAATATCTTTCAATTCCCGCCATCTGCCCGCTGTATATCAGCACAACCGGCTGCTGATAGACACCCTCACTTGCCTGAACCCGGTATTGACCGTTCCGCCAGGCCGGAAAAACGCCGGCAGGCATGATACATTGCTGGCCGGCAACCGCATGCCTTTCGGTTTTCTGCAGATCGGGTTCATCAACGTAGTGAGCGCCGATGTGCACCTCCAGGGGCGCCAGGCAACCAGCCGCAACAGCAACCTGCGTATCTAT
This sequence comes from uncultured Chitinophaga sp., assembly GCA_965653435.1. GTDB lineage: Bacteria > Bacteroidota > Bacteroidia > Chitinophagales > Chitinophagaceae > Chitinophaga. The sequence continues at coordinate 1,026 of CBFHAF010000703.1, read as the reverse complement.
AACCTCCGGGTGAGCCCGCAGGCGCAACGCCCGCTTAGTATAGACAGTGTGAGGATGGACCTCAGGGAGATGGTATTTTATTCGCGGGACAGCCTTTATAAAATGCACATCGACGAATTTGCCATTGAGCGCGACGGTATCCTGTTCAAAGGCGTTACTTATATGCCCACTGAAAAGAATCATGCGGAAAAGACAGTGATAGCTACCGCTCCGGCTTTACGGCTGAGGAATGTGAACCTGGAATCGCTGATGCGCAGGCATCTCAAAGCCGATGAAGCGGAGCTGATCCAGCCGTCGATCACGGTGCGCGGGCAGCTCAAACGGGCTTCACGCAAAGCCCGGGCCCAGGCGCCACCTAAAAATCTCGACGTTTTTTACGAAACACTCCATGGTATCAGGGAAATGGTGCATGTGGAGCATTTCCGGCTTCGCAATGGCGAGCTGAGCTACAAAGCAGGCGGGGAGCATGGCATGGAACTGAAAGCGGGATCGATAGAAGCGCATATTTTATTGAACAAGCTTTTTCTCAGCGATTCGCTGGTCGATATCAAACATGCCATACCGTCGCTGCAGGTCGGGAGCCTGCACCTTTTGTCGAAAGGCACGAAGATAACCGCGCATAATTACCGGTTCGACGGCGCCAGGCGGCGCAACTGGAACGGGCGGCTGGAGATGGCGCTGCATAACGGCATGCAATTTCGCGCGGATGATATTTACTGGGAAGTGTTCGACTGGGACGTGTTCCAGCAAACGCGGGCCATACAGGTGGATTATTTCAGGGCTGGAAGTATTACCGTCAACTTGCCGGTGAAAGAGAAAAAGGAAAAACAGCACAAGCCCGCGCGTCCACTCCCTGTTATTCGCGTGGCAAAGCTGGAAGCGGACCAGTTCAGGCTGTTCCAGGCGGCGCCTGAGGGAAGCGTGCAGGCGCATGGAGGCGGGTTGCTGGTTGAAGGGCTGCATACACGACAACATTTTTTTGCCTGGGGGGATGCACAGCTGAAGCTCTCTGCGGTACAGGTAAAG
>CBFHAF010000702.1:0-2957 GCA_965653435.1 uncultured Chitinophaga sp. | reverse complement strand
CTTGTGCCGAATTGCAAATGTAATATAAAGTGCTTACACCCCGTAAATCCCACTTTCGGGGAAAATACTACATTTACAATCCAATAAAGTATTATGGTCAACCCGAATCAACGCCCCATCCGCGTACTGGTAGCGAAAGTAGGTCTCGACGGTCACGACCGGGGAGCCAAAGTGATCGCTTCCGCCCTGCGCGACGCGGGTATGGAAGTAATTTACACCGGCCTGCGGCAAACGCCGGAAATGGTAGTGAACGCGGCTTTGCAGGAAGATGTGGATGCCATCGGCGTCAGCATCCTGTCCGGCGCGCATATGACGGTTTTTCCCAAGATCATCAACCTTATGAAGGAAAAAGGGATGAACGACGTGCTGCTTACCGGCGGCGGCATCATCCCCGACGCGGATATGCAGGAACTGTACGCCCTCGGGGTGGGCAAGCTCTTCCCCCCGGGCACCCATACCCAGGAAATTGCCAGCTACATCACGGACTGGACCAAAGAACACCGGGAATTTTAACATTTTTTGTAACTTTTTTAAAACCGGGTCGTCTTTTCCATATAACGGCAGCAAGATAAGATATCTCCCCTGGCAGAGAAGGGAGCCCTGAGGGCTGGGGCTGACGTTGTGAAATCCAATTAAACCGCAAAAGTTGAAATTTATGAACTTTATCCGCTACACTATGCTTATTCTCGGCCTGGCCGCTACCACAGGGCTCAGGGCGCAGAACGACACTATTGAATCGTCCGTAGAGGTCAAGAAAAAGGTGTCCTATCACTTCCATATTTATGCCCCGCCCAAGCCTCGCCAGGGTTACATTACAGCCGGCGGCAACGGCCCCCTGCTGTCTTTCGCCAAGGTGACCAATGCCGGGGAACATGTGCGCAACATCCCCCGTTTTACCATGTTCTTCAACGTCGGCACCAATTACAACTACGACTTTTCCAATAACTTCGGCATCTTTACCGGGTTGAATATCAAGAACATAGGCCTTATTACCAAACCTAACGACTCCGTAAAGCTGAAACAAAGGGTATACACCCTCGGTGTGCCCCTCGGTATCAAAGTGGGTAACTTGCGCGACGGGTTCTTTTTCTTTGCCGGCGGTGAATATGACCTGGCGTTCAACTATAAGGAAAAATATTTCCTGGACGGCGACAAGAAAAGCAAGTTCAACGAATGGTTCTCCGACCGTACGGACATCCTGATGCCCTCCGTATTCGCCGGGTTCCGCTTCCCGCCTGGGTTTGGCGTGAAAGTGCAGTACTACCTGAACGATTTCTTCAATAAAGACTACACCGAAACCGTGAACGGCGTAAAAACCACGCCCTACAAGGATATGAAGGCCAATATGGTGTTCGTGACGCTGAGCTACAACTTCAGCGGCGGCTTCAAATGCAAAACGCATGATTATCACCAGACCAAAACCAAGTACCGCAAAGGCACCAAGGTGATCATCGAAAAACGCACCGAAATAGAGGACAAATAGAACTCATCGATAGCTATGACCAACGAAAGGGGCTGTACGCAGGTGCAGCCTTTTTTCATTTCCGCCATGCCGGATTTTAGGCTTAAATTTAAACGCCAAAACAAATAAAAACTTTCCCGATATGTATAATACACTGAGAACCGAATTGAACGATGGTATCCTGGAGATCACCATCAACCGCCCGGACAAGCTGAACGCCCTCAACCAGGAGGTGATGCAGGAACTGGCCCTGGCCATAGACGAGGTTTATACCAATCCCAAGGTAGACGCGGCGCTGATCACCGGCGCGGGGCAGAAGGCATTTATAGCAGGGGCGGACATTTCGGAGTTCCTGTCGTTGTCGCCCGAGCAGGGCGGGGAACTGGCTAAAAAAGGCCATACCATTTTCCAGCGGATAGAAGAGAGCCACAAGCCGATAGTAGCCGCAGTGAACGGGTTTGCCCTGGGCGGCGGCTGCGAGCTGGCCATGGCCTGCCATTTCAGGGTGGCAAGCGAGAATGCGAAGTTCGGCCAGCCGGAAGTGAACCTCGGGATCATCCCCGGCTATGGCGGCACGCAGCGGCTGGTACAGCTGATCGGTAAGGGGAAAGCCCTGGAGCTGATGATGACGGCAGACCTGATAGGCGCCGAAGAAGCCCGCCAGCTGGGGCTGGTGAACCATGTTACCACCCAGGAAGCGCTGCTGGGCAAAACCCGGCAGCTGCTGAAAAAGATACAGGCCAAGGCGCCCCTGGCCGTTTCCCGTGTGATCAAATGCGTGAATGCTTATTTTAAAATGGAGGAAGAGGGCGGTTTCGAAACGGAGATCGCTGAATTTGCGGCTTGTTTTGCCACTAAAGACCTGCAGGAAGGGGCGGAAGCCTTTATCCAGAAACGGCAGCCTCAATTTAAAGGGGAATAGGGGGCGGATTTGCCGTTCCGAATTGTATTTTTGTGGTCCAAAATTATAGCATATGGATTTCAGGATAGAGAAAGACACGATGGGTGAGGTGAAAGTGCCGGCCAACGCGTATTACGGCGCCCAAACCCAACGCTCCATCGACAATTTCAGGATTGCACAGGACATTAACAGGATGCCCAAAGAGATCATCCGCGCCTTCGCTTACCTGAAGAAAGCAGCCGCGCTCACCAACCAGGAAGCAGGCGTGCTGCCGAAAGAAAAAGCGGACCTCATCGGGAAAGTGTGCGACGAGATACTGGAAGGCAAACTGGATGCGGAATTTCCGCTCGTGGTTTGGCAAACCGGCTCAGGCACCCAAAGCAACATGAACGTGAACGAAGTGGTGGCCTACCGCGCCCATGTGATCAACGGCGGGCAGCTGACCGATAAGGACAAAGTGGTGCACCCGAACGACGATGTGAACAAATCCCAGTCTTCCAATGATACCTTCCCTACAGCAATGCACATTGCGGCTTACAAGATGCTGCTGGAAGTAACTATCCCCGGCATCAAAAAGCTGCGCGACACCCTCGC
>CBFHAF010000701.1:0-2970 GCA_965653435.1 uncultured Chitinophaga sp. | reverse complement strand
TATGAGCCCGACGAGCTACCTCTGCTCTACCTCGCAATGTGGGTGCAAAGGTAAGAGAATTTTCTACGCCACCAAATATTTTTCGCTTCAAAAAGAAAAAACATTTTGATTACGCATTGAAAATCAGGTACCACGGCGGGTTACAGCTGTTTCTATTTTTCTGCATTTATGAAACGGCTGATGACTTGTTTGTTGGACGGGCAGGACTTTTTTTGTTTTGCAACCCTCGGATCGCCTGTATTTTCTATAGTTTTTGCCCGGTGACTGGCCGCCTTACCGTTTGACCGGCAGGCTTTTCATTGATGCAGATTGTCCCCGGCATTTTGTTCAGGCTTTTCCTTTCGATAACAACAAACCATGCATGCAGATTACAGACCCTCCTCCCGGCAAAAATTTCCCGTCCGTTTATTCAACAGGCATTTTCACCCGGATAAACAGATCATGATGTTTGCAGCTCAACCTCCTCTCCCGCTACTCTAAAACGGCAGATCGTCCATCGGTTGTTCCGGTTCGGTGGTCTCTTTGGATTCCCCTGCTTTTTCACCGGTACGCGGACTGCCGCCCAGCAACTGCACGTTCGTGACACGCAGCTTCAATGATACGGCAGGCTGCCCCTTTTTGTCCGTGTACATTTCCATGTAAGGCGTGCCCTCCACATACACATAAGTTCCCTGGAGAAGATAAGGGCCAATGGAGTTCGGCGCCCATAGCGCGCAGTTGGCCCAGATAGTGCGTTCCTTCACTTCGCCCGCGGCGGTTTTGAAACGCTCGTTGTGCGCTACACTAAAGTTCAGCACATTTTTCCCGTTGACGGTGTTCATCACAGCATCCTGTCCCAGATGCCCGATTAACGAAAGCTTGATCATCTGAATGATGGTTAAAGGTTAACAATAAATAAAAATCGCAGTGCAGGGGAATTTAAGCAGGATGTATGACGGTTAACTTTCTGAAGATAAGAAAAAAACCGGTCCGGAAAAATAATTCCGCCAAATTCCTTCCATGTGTCTAACTTTGCAGCAGAAACCGGATCGCACTCTTATTTCCAGATCCCTTTTCACCTCGGGGTGCCTTACTATCAGGCTGAGATCACACCCGTTGAACCTGGACCAGGTAATGCTGGTTAGGAAAGGTAAGCGACGTTTCCTTACCTGTTATTTTACGATAGTTGACGGCGGATGCTTTGCATGCGCCGTGACCGGGCATGAACATTAACATGTGTATAAACAGGACGAAAATGAAAAGAATGATCCTGCTTGCGTTTCTCGCCCTCACCGGCTTTGCGCAGGCTCAAACCAGAATTTCGGGCACGGTAACAGACCGGAATACCGGTAAACCGCTCGAAGGCGCCACCGTAGCCGTATTGAACGGCCCCAGCACTTTTACCAACGCCAAAGGACAATACCGCATCACCATCCCGGCGCAAACTGCGCCCATATTGCAGGCCAGCTTCCTGGGCTTCACCGCGCTACGCGATACGCTGCAACACGGCACTGCCGCCACTGCCGACTTCGCCCTGCAGGAAACCGGCCTCTTCGTGAAAGCCGTTGAGATCGCCAGCCTCCGCGCCGGCCGGAACGCGCCCTTCACCAAAAGCGACCTCGGCAAAGAAGATATCGCCAAACAGAACCTCGGCCAGGACCTGCCGCTGCTGCTGAACCAGCTGCCCTCCGTAGTGACCAGCTCCGATGCAGGCGCAGGCGTGGGCTACACCGGCCTCCGCGTCCGCGGCAGCGACATCACCCGCATCAATGTAACGGTAAACGGCATCCCCGTAAACGACGCTGAATCGCAAGGCACCTTTTTCGTGAACATGCCCGATTTTGCATCTTCCGTGAACAGCATCCAGCTGCAACGCGGCGTAGGCACCTCCACCAACGGCGCCGGCGCTTTCGGGGCCACGCTCAACCTTTCCACCAACGAATACAACGAAAAAGCATACGGGGAAGTGAACGCCGGCTACGGCTCGTTCGACACCTGGAAAACCACGGTGAAGGCAGGCTCCGGCCTTATCAACAACCACTTTACCTTCGATGCGCGGCTGTCTAAGATATCTTCCAGCGGGTATGTGGACAGGGCTTCTTCCGACCTGAAATCCTTCTACACTTCCGCCGCTTACATCTCCAAAAATACCGCGGTGCGCCTCAACGTTTTCTCCGGCAAGGAAAAAACATACCAGGCCTGGAACGGCATCTCGCAGGGCGACCTGGACACCAACCGCACCCACAATCCAAGCGGCGTCATCGAGGCAAAGCCCGGCCAGTTCTACGGCAACGAAACGGATAATTACCAGCAGGACCACTACCAACTGTTCTTCAACCAGGCACTCCGCCCCGGCATGAACTTCAACGTGGCCCTGCATTATACGCGCGGCCGCGGGTATTACGAGAACTACCGCAACGGTGAAAATTATACGGACTTCGGCGTGGAACCGCCTGTTGTGAACGGCACTCCCATCAATACCACCGACCTGATCCGCCAGCTGTGGCTGGACAATCATTTCTACGGCGGCATCTTTTCTTTCCGCCAGGAGCTGAACCGCTTCAACTGGAGCGCAGGCGGCGGCTGGAACCGCTACGACGGCAAACACTACGGAAAAGTGATCTGGGCGCAGAACGGAGGGTTTGATAAAGATCACCGCTGGTACGACCTGGATGCGCATAAATCGGATTTCAATATCTACTGGAAAGGCGAAATGGCTATCACGGAAAAGCTCCGCGCATTTGCCGACGTGCAGTACAGGCATGTGAATTACGAGCTGAACGGTTTCCGCAACAACCCCGGCATCCGGAGGAATGAAGAATATAACTTCTTCAATCCCAAAGCAGGCCTCACTTTCCAGCTGAACGACCAGCAGCATGTATATGCTTCCTTCGCCATCGGCAACAAAGAACCGAACCGCGACGATTTCGAAGCGGGCACTACTGAAACGCCGGAGCATGAAACCCTTCGCAACCTCGAAGCCGGGTATGT
>CBFHAF010000700.1:0-2974 GCA_965653435.1 uncultured Chitinophaga sp. | reverse complement strand
AATTTCAGGTAGGTCTTGTGGTCCGTATGCACGGAACCGGGCGCATGCGAATGCTGTGCGGTCTCTTTTTCAGCTTTGAATATCTTGAGGGTTTTATCCTGCAATACCGTAAACGCAGTAGGGTAGGGGCTGAGGCCGCGAATGAGGTTGTAGATGTTCTCTACCGGTATTTCCCAGTTAATGCGGCAGGTTTCTTTGAATATTTTAGGCGCATGTTTTAATTCTTCCGGCGGGATATTGTTTTGCACAGTGCCGGTGATGTCGCCTTTTTCAAGGGAAGCCACTGTCTGGATCAGCACTTTCGCGCCTTCCTTCATCAGCTCATCGTAGAGCTCGCCGGCGGTTTCGTCGTCGCGGATGGGCACTTTGGATGAATAAAGGATATTGCCGGTGTCGATCTCGTGCTGCAGCCTGAAAGTGGTAACGCCGGATTCCTTTTCCCCGTTGATCACCGCCCAGTTGATAGGCGCCGCGCCGCGGTATTGCGGCAGGAGGGAAGCATGCACATTCACGGTGCCCAGGCGCGGCATATTCCATACCGCTTCCGGCAGCATGCGGAATGCCACCACCACCTGCAGGTCCGCATTATACGATTTCAGCTCTTCCAGGAAAGCGGGGTTCTTGAGTTTCTCCGGCTGTAATACGGGAATATTCTTTTCCACGGCATACTGTTTCACCGCGCTCTGCTGAAGCTGCAAGCCCCTGCCGGCGGGCTTGTCCGGCGCGGTGACCACCGCGGCCACATCATATCCATGTTGTACCAGCGCATCCAGGGAAGCCACCGCAAATTCGGGTGTGCCCATAAAAATGATCCTCATGGCTGCAAAGGTATTTTATATTTTGGTGAAGTCCGGGTAGATCAGGTACTTCCGCCGTATTTTCTTGAATGCCCTGATACCGGGCTTCCAGCTTTTATAAATAGCCCCGGCGGATTTCCCGGCTTTGATCTGCGCCTGCAGTTCTGCATTGCCGGCGAGTTTATTGAAGAACGCGTTGAAGAATTTATCTTTTTCGGGGAACAGCTTATATGCGTTGATGAGGTGATCCAGGTTTACACAGCATTCCATCACCTTCCTCTGCTGCGAAAGGTCGTAGCCGTAACAAACGGAGTCCATCAGCACGGGCTTTTTGGCGCCGGGCACGCTGCGCGGTGTGAAGGAATACAGGTCTTTCGGGAACGAGGGATGGCCGTATACCTCGAAAGGCTTGTCTGTACCGCGCCCCAGGCTGATGGCAGTGCCTTCGAACAGGCAAAGGGAAGGGTACAGGTGAATGGCGTTCATGGTGCGCAGGTTAGGCGAAGGCGGTATGGTGATCCCATACCCGTAAGGCAGGCTGCGGTTGTAATTCACGCAGCTGACCACCGTGAGGTCGCACTGTAGCTTATTATCGAGCCAGCCTTCCCCGTTCAGCATCTTCGCGTATTCGCCTACCGTCATGCCGTGCATGATGGGGATGGGCTGCATGCCTACAAAGGAGCGGAAAGCCGTGTCCAGCACAGGGCCGCCAACGCCGAAGCCGTTGGGGTTGGGCCTGTCCAGCACGATGAGCGGTTTGCCGTTTTCCGCGGCGGATTCCATAAGCTCCTCCAGCGTGGAGATGTATGTGTAAAAGCGGGTGCCCACGTCCTGCACGTCAAAAACAAGAACGTCCACATCCGAGAGGTCTGCCGCGTCTGCTTTGCGGTGTTTGCCGTACAGTGAAATGATGGGGATGCCGGTTCTTTCGTCGGTGCTGTTCCCTACTTTTTCTCCCGCATCCGCCTGGCCGCGGAAGCCGTGCTCGGGGCTGAATATCTTCACGATCCTGACGCCACGTTTCAGCAATGAATCCACCAGGTGGGTGCTGTCGCTGATCACGGAGGTCTGGTTCACCAGCATCCCTACACGTTTGCCTTCCAGCAGCGGAAGGTATGCCTCCGTGCGTTGCGCCGCGGTAACCACCGGGGGCGGGGTCTTTTGAGAAAAGGCAGTTAAACAGCTGGTTAGCAATAGTATGCAAGCATGGAATTTCATGGTGAAACAACGTTGAGTACAACAAAATAACGCGGCTGTTCCAGAAATCAAAAACAAAATCTGTACCTTCACTGTCTATTATCTTATTTTAAATATTTTATATGCAACAAGTTAAATCCGGTGATACCGTTAAGGTTCACTATCACGGCCGGTTACAAAATGGTAACACTTTTGATTCTTCAGAAGGCAGGGACCCGCTGGAGTTCAAGGTAGGTGCCGGAATGGTGATCAAAGGGTTCGATAACGGCGTGCTGGATATGAAACCGGGAGACAAAAAAACGCTGAACATCCCCGTGGAAGAAGCATACGGCCCCAAGAGCGACGAGCTGATCATGGAATTCCCCAAAGCGAATATCCCGGCAGACCTGAACCCCACCGTGGGCATGGAGCTGCAGATGAGCAACCCCCAGGGCCAGGTGTTCCCCGTGAAAGTGGCGGCCATCGGTTCTGAATTCATCACGCTCGATGCCAACCATCCCCTGGCAGGCGAAGCCCTGATCTTCGAGATCGAACTGGTGGAAATTGTGTAACAAATATTCTGTTCACTAAAATACTGAAAGTAAAAAGCGGGCCCCGTCCTGCTTTTTACTTTTACTTTTTATACCCATGGATAAAGACTACGCATACTCCGTTACCGAGCGTTTCCTGCGTTATGTGCAGATCGATACGCAGGCGGACCCTTTGAGCAAGACGTTTCCCTCCAGCGCCAAACAGAAAGACCTCTCGCGGTTGTTGGTACAGGAATTGCAGCAGATCGGCCTTTCCGATGCGGTGACGGATGAATACGGCTACGTGTACGCCACTATTCCCGCCACTACAGACAAAGATGTGCCCGTGATCTGCCTCTGCGCACATATGGACACGGCGCCGGACTGCAGCGGCGCTAATGTAAAGCCGATCGTTCACAAAGCATACGACGGAAAGGATATTATCCTGCCGGACGACGCCTCGCAGGTGAT
>CBFHAF010000699.1:0-2974 GCA_965653435.1 uncultured Chitinophaga sp. | reverse complement strand
GGTTTCCGTATCTACGGCCCGCGGATCGTGCACGTCCACCTGTGAAAGGCCGTTCACACTCTGGTATAAGGGATCGCCGGTGGGAGTGCGGGCGCCTTTGTTGTTGGCAAAGAAAGAGAAACCGAAGCCCGTCTGGCCGTTGTTATTGACAGTATACTGATACCCGTCTTTCGTAAGCACATAAAAAAGCCCGTTAAAACCAAACTGGTAATTCCCCAAATTGGCGTTGAAGATATTGGTAAACACGCGGCCGGGCCGGAATACAGCTGCGCCCGGGTCATATACGGAGATGTCGAATGCAGTGATGAACGATGTGCTGGGCTGTGTCCAGGAAGCGCTGGCCAGTACTGCCGTGGGGTTCGTAGTACTATTCTCGTTGGGCGGTATAAAGTCCACTTCCCATACGCCCGCTTCGTCCGCCTGTACAAGATGCTGGTAGGCATTATAACCCAAGCCCACCCCTGTGATCACGTTGGGCCCGTTCAGCTCCTGGGTGCGGCTTATGATCCTGCCCACCGACGTATGTTTGCCCGTATTAAAGGTCTGCCCGTTAGGCATCCTGACCCTTATGGTGCCGTGGCCAATGCCCTGGGCGCTGGAGCCCAGGTACACACGCTCCCCCGCCTTCACAAATACTTTCATGGTGCCGAGCGTAGGAAATATATTCACGGTGCCCGCTGTGGACGTGCTGTTCATGTAAGCGCGATACCCTCCCCTTGCAGCAAGCTCCTTGCTGCCCTCAGCATAGATGCGCAACGGGAATATTAAGACGGTGCATAGAATGGCTAAGGCATACGATATTGAATCAATATGCCGGGTAACATAGTGGAAAATTGTGGTCATATAGGCGTATCGGTCTACAAAAAACTTAACTGGTCTTCTCGCTGATTTTGCATCAAAGTGATAACATCTGCCTGGCTGAAAAGCAAATGATAAACTTCGGGGCATGGGTACACGTTTTTTTAACAGTTAAGTTTGTGGATTGTTTAGCCTATTAAAAAAAAATAATCACATGCTAAAACAACAGTAGCAAGGCTTTCGGAAACAACAGTAGCAAACATCTATGTCAGCCCGGACCAGCAATAATTCATTAGTCTACAAATTTTGTAGGATAATTGGATTTATATATTATCTTTGTTTCGCCTGACCGGTATATGCATACATTGACCGAACCGAGAGACGGTAGTTCCAACCAACCATAACTATCCTGAAAGGCGCTGCACCGGTCTTCAATTCACTAAAATTGAAGGATATGTCGACCAACCACTTTGCACACCACCGATGTCGGGTCTGAAGAACCCGTGCATGACAGGCTGCTTCCGGCTGCCTGCTTTTAATCAATGAAGATGACGAATGCTCCGCTGTAATGCGCTATGGCATTGTATTGCCTAAGCCGGATACGTATGCGCGCCCGTCATTGCCTGATCTTCCGCCTCCCCGGCGGGCAGGACTTTTATTGTCTATACAAAAACCAACAACCGATATGCAATCTCCATCCAACGAACTGCATCGCAGCCACATCAAAAAGCGGGCTTGGATACAGTACGCCGTCCTCCTTTCATTAATTTCTTTTCCCTTTCAGCTCCTTGCACAGGAGCCCACCGTACCGCTCATTAACTCCAGGCTTTCCGGCCGCGTGGTAGACGCGGTTAGCCGCGAAGCCTTGCCCGGCGCGATCGTGCAGATCAAAGGCACCACGCACGGCGTGAGCACGGATGAGCAGGGAAAATTTGCTTTCGTAACAGGGCAGAAGTTTCCTTACACGCTGATCATCAGTTTTCTTGGTTATAAAAAACAGGAAGTGATTGCAGAGACAGGCCAGGTGGAAGTGCGCCTGGAGCCCGTGCAGAACCAGCTGAACGATGTGGTGGTAGTAGGTTACGGCACGCAGAAAAAAGGCGATCTCACCGGTTCCATATCCTCCGTATCAGGAAATTTGCTGAAGCAGCCGGTCAGCTCGCTGGACCAGGCGCTGAAAGGCTCCGTGCCGGGCATACAGGTTACGCAGACCTCCGGCCAGCCGGGCGGCGGCGTGAGCATCCGCATCCGCGGCGGAAGCTCCATACAGGGCGGTAATGAGCCGTTATACGTGATAGACGGCTTCCCTGTGTATAACAATCCCGTGAGCGCCGGCATTCTCAGCGGCACGCCCGTGAACCCGCTGGCGAATATCAATCCTTCAGACATCGAAAGCATTGACGTGCTGAAAGACGCCTCTGCTACCGCCATCTATGGTTCGCGCGGCGCCAACGGCGTGGTGATCATCACCACCAGGCAAGGCAAGGCAGATCAAGGCGCCCTCTCGGCCGACGTACTGTATGGCGTGCAATCGCTCCGCAAAAAAACAGACGTGCTGGATGCGCAGCAGTTTGCCGCGCTGCGCAACGAAGTGCTGTATGACGTGAACCCTTCGCGAGGGAAGTTCCAATATCTCAGCCAGGCGCAGATAGACCAGCTGGGCAAAGGGACCGACTGGCAGGACGAAGCTTTCCGCTCCGCCCCGCAGCAAAGCCACCAGCTTACCATCAGCGGCGGCAGCGCCAAAACGCGTTACCTGCTTTCCGGCAATTATTTTAAGCAGGAAGGCATCATACGCAACACAGATTTTTCACGCTTCAGCCTGCGCGCCAATGTGGACGCCAATCCATTCGACCGCCTGAAAGTAAGCGCCGCGCTCACCGCCAGCAAAAGCGATGCAAACGTAGCACCCGCCGGCATCGTCTCATCATTGCTCATCATGCCGCCGACAGCAACCGTCTATGAGCCGGACGGAAGCTATACTTTACGCAATCCTTTTGAGAATATTTTCGCGAACCCCGTAGCCACCATCAATGAGCAGATCAACAGGTCCGTCACCAACCGTTTCTTCTGCACCGCCTTCGCGGAATACCGCATACTGGAAGGTTTGCAGGTGAAAGTGCTCTTCGGCGCGGACGTGAACACCACCAACGAAAAAAGTTATATCCCTTCCTAT
>CBFHAF010000698.1:0-2976 GCA_965653435.1 uncultured Chitinophaga sp. | reverse complement strand
TTGCGCAAGGTAGCCCATGAACGTGTATTCACCCGTTATTTTCAGCCTGGGCGTGATGTTCCCGGCAAGATGAATGTAAGCGTTGTGCTGGTCGTAATGGCTGTTAGGCCGCCAGTTATCGCCGCGTTTGAACTGGTAAAAGGCGTAGTAATTGAGCTTGTTCTTCGCCGTGGTGCCGCCGATGCTGTTGAAGGAATTGAACAGCCCGAAGCTGCCCAGCGTTTGCCGGGTGGTGAATTCAAAGGGTTTGTCTTTAGGCCCTTCCTTCATCACAAAATTAACGAGCCCGCCAAACTGTGGCCCGTACTGCAGGCTGGCCGCCCCGCGGATGATCTCGATCCTGTCCAGCGCTTCGGCGGAGGGCGTGTAATAACTTTCAGGGTAGCCCAGGGCGTCTGCGCTGATGTCGTAACCATCCTGCCGGATATTGAAATTGGAAGAGCGGTCGGGGCTCAGGCCGCGCCCGCCGATGCCCAGCTGCAAACCGCCGCGGTCGTATTCCCAGATATTCAGACCTGGCACGCGGGCGTAGATCTGGCGGGTGTTGTTGGTGGCAAGATTGGCGTTCACATTCCGCAACAGGATCACTTCGGTCTTTTTCCCGGCGTAAATGGAAGTGCCTTCAATATCTTTCAGTTTCCCCGCTACCGCATAATTTGCGGCGCTGTTCACGCGGAGCGTGTCCAGCTGGATGTCCTGCTTCAGCAGGCTGATATCGAGCGCAATATTTTTATCCGTAATGCTTACCTCCTGCCGGTATGGCTTAAGGCCTCCGGCGGTGACGGTGACCGTATAAGTTCCCGCGGGAAGGTTGCCGAAACGGAAGAAGCCGTTGTCGTTACTGATTTTTCGCTGAGCGAAAGGTTCCAGCGTAACGGATGCGCTGGCTACGGCTTCGTTGCCGTTCCTCACCGTGCCGCTGATGCTGTACTGTGCATAGGTTGTAACATTCAGGAACATTAAGATCATCCAACCGCTGAGTAGTTTCATTGCTTTTGTGCTAATTTTTATAGGGAAGAACCCATGTATAATGTTTCCAGCTGAGCGGCTGCGCCGCCAGGTCCACCAGCGAATCCACGAAAAGGCGGGAGCGCCGGCCGTTCATCGCCACGTATATTTCCCCGTATACTTCGGGATCGTTCACTCCCCGTTTCCTGTATTCAGCCGCGAGGTGATGCGCGTACTTCAGGATCATATCCGGCTGCGTGCTCATCATTTTTTCCTGCAGCGGCGTAAGGAATTCCGCATTATTGACGGCGTACTGTTCCCGGTGCTGCCGGTCCTTCACCGTGAAATACGCAGTACCGGCCTTTTCCATCAGCATCACCCGCCAGGAGAAACGGTAACCTTCCTCATGCCAGAACAGGTGGCCCGGGTACAGGAGAAAACGGAGCGGGATGAGGACCTGCAGGATCACGTAAACGCCGATGGCTGCAAGGAATATCTTCTGCCGGGGATATTTGTAAACATTCCCTTCATTCGTTTTAAGCCTGTAACCCGGTAGATATCCCAGCAGCCGCTCATGAAAGCTCCCCGGGAAAAATACCAGGCTGGCCGTCATCATCACGTAAGGGAACATGCCGATGCCGGGAAAAAAGATCGCCGTGGCGATGTGAAAAATAAGCACCACGCCGTAGGCATAGGGCCTTGTGCGCCGGTTCAGCAGGAAAAAGACGATGAACAGGTCGTACGCCGCGCCGAACCAGGAAAAAAGATAAGCTACCCATGGTTCGTACATGAATTTCCCCACCCACGGCAAATGCGTTTTGGCGGGTAGCCAGGTACGCATAGGCTGTGCATCCAGCAGCCAGTCGCTGTTCACTTTGGCCAGCCCGGCGAAAATGTACACTACCGATATCTGGAAGATCAGTATCCCGGCGCACCAGGCGGGCATTTCCGTTCGCCTGGCTGCCGGCTTCAGCCATACATCCAGGGCGTACCGGCGGTTGGCGGGCAGCCAGATCATGATAAAAGCGACGAGGCTGATGAAATAATAATGATTGAGATAAGTGGTAACGTCTATCAGCTCTATGTAAGTAAACCCCAGGAAAAAAACCACAGCGGCCAGCCGGTACAGGAAACCTGCCGCGATCATCAGCGACGACGCCAGCACGGTCAAAAAAAGTATATGCATGCCCGTATTGCCCAAAGGCTTCACCCATTCAAATCCCTGGTAGGTAAAATGGAACCCCGGCAATACGTATACATCCGTTACCCAGCCGCGCCACCAGAACCGCAGCAGGCTTACGAACATCAGCAACCCGAAGGCGATCCTGAACGTAACCAGCGGCGCGATGGAAACGGGCGCGGTAAGCCGTGCCGTTTTAATCGCCGTCATTATCCATGAAAGTTATCTGCACGCCGGTGGCGGAAGGCACATCTGTTTTAAGCAGCGTGAGCAGTTTCTGAATTTCTTTATATGCCGCTTCCACAGCCGCCGCATTGTTGGTCAGCGAAGCGGAGAGCGGATCGGGAATAGCCTTTAGTTTTTCCAGCACCAGGTCGAACTGCGCGGTCACATCATTGTTCAGCGATTGTTTGCCGAGCGCCGCCAGGTAGCCGGACATGCCTTTGCCGCTGCCGCCGCCGGTGTAGATCTTTTTCAGGCTGGTGATGTTTTCCACTGCCAGCGCCACGGAAATGCCCGCGAAATAAGCCTCGCATTTGCTGGCGAACACAGTGCCGTTGGATTGTTTGCCGAACGGCCAGCCGATGCGCGGGCCTTTCAGGAGATCCATCTGGTAGGCGAACTGGTTCACCATGTTGCCGATCGGGCTGCCTACGTCTGTTTTGGTATTGGCTACAAAAGTTGCACGGTAGGCCGTCCAGTCCGCAGCCACTTTATCCGAAAGCGATTTGAACCTTGCCAGCACATTGTTGATGTATTGTTTGCGTTTAACGGGATTGGCATTGAGCTTGCCAATGGCATCCGGGCCGAAATAGAGGTAGTTCAGTGCCGGGAAACCCTGTGAATAG
>CBFHAF010000697.1:0-2983 GCA_965653435.1 uncultured Chitinophaga sp. | reverse complement strand
CCGTTAGTCCTATCCCGTACAGCATGGCCTGTGCGGCGGGCTGTGTAGGGTCTTGCGTAATCGTCTTGCTGTATTTGTTCAACTCCATAATGATAAGGTCGTTAGTACCGGGTCACGGCTATCTGAATTTCTAATTATCGTACAAGTTATTCCCGGTGCGGCTGATATTCAAACCAATAATCCGGCTGTTCCCGGTCTTCAAAAGGTGGCCTTGATGGCCAAAATCCGCTGTGGGTGTGAGTTAGGAAGAAAAGCGTTTACGCCATTCAACGGCCGGCTGCGCGCTTTTTTTTGAGGAATTTCCCCCTTCCGGTTACAACGGCGGAAGGGGGAGATTATATTATCAGGCAGGAATTGCCTCGCGTTTGAATTCTTTTTCCAGCACTTTGGCTTTATAAGCCTGCTGAATGACCTTGCCGAGGGATTGGGCCCAGGGTTTGGAGAAGCCCTGGCCGTCGAGGCTGTCCCATCCGATCACTTCGGCGGCTGTACCGCAGTAGAATACCGCTTCTGCCTGTTTCAGCTCTTCTACGGTAATTTGTTTTTCCACCAGGGGAATGCCCAGCTCGCGGCAGATCTCGATAACGGTGGCGCGGGTAATGCCAGGCAGGATGTTGCCGGGGGCGGGTGTGTAAACGGTGCCGTCTTTCTCGTAGAACAGGTTTGCGCCGGGGCCTTCCGCTACAAATCCATTGATATCCAGCAGCAAAGCTTCGTCAAATCCTTTTTCCTTTGCTTCCTGTGAAGCCAGGATGGAATTCACATACAGGCCTGCAGCCTTGGATTCGATCTTAAAGGCTTTCGGGTTCGGGCGCTGGTACGAGGAAACGCATACACGCAGCAGTTTTTCACCCAGGTAAGCGCCCCAGTCCCATGCGCAGATCAGCAGGTGGGTGTCTGTAGCGGCTTTCAGGGTCATGTTCGGCGGGCAGAACACCAGCGGGCGGATGTAAGCTTCCTCCAGGTTGTTCAGCTCCAGCACTTTATAGCAAGCGGCGATCAGCTCGTCGTTGTTGTACTTGTAAGGTATATGTATGAGCTCGCAGGAGCGCTTGAAACGGTCGAAATGCTCCTTGGGTTTGAAGATTTTCACTTCGCCACTGGCGGTCTTATAAGCGCGGATGCCTTCAAATACCGCGTATCCATAATGCAGCGACTGACCGTAGAGGTCAATTTTGGCTTCTGTGGCTTTCATGTAAGCCCCATCAAAGTAAAGAATCGTGTTTTCGTTGTAATAGCTATACATATAATTGGAATTTGCACATAAAAAAAGCCTTCCTGGTGGAGGAAGGCGTTTATTTTGAGTTGTTATTATACACGCGTTTTATCCTCCAATTGGCTGGCGGGTAATAATGACAACGACGATCACGACGAGCGTAATAGCCCAATTGAGCTGCGGCACGATGTGACTGATTTTGTTATTGTCTTTGTTTACCCACATGGAGGTACAGTTGATTTGTTTATCTCTACAAATGTATTAGTGAATAAAGTAAAAAACAACACAGGGGCCAATATTTTGAGAAAAATCAACCCAGCCCTCGTTTTTTAAAAATATCGAAAACAGAAGGCGATTCATTGAATAAAAATCAAGAAAGTGCTATTTCGGGGGTATACTATCAAATATGAAAGAACCAACCGACCGGGAACAAAAAAGGCCGCAACACCTGGTTGCGGCCCCTATCGATAGATTTAACGCTATACTTATTGTTGCAGGCATTCGTTGATCACCTGCTGCAGCTTCTCCTCTTTCTCCACCAGCCGTTCCAGCAGCGTGAGCTGGTTCATGGCCCGGTTGTAGTTATGCTCCGGGTATTTGATCGGGTAATACACGTCGCCATTGAGGTAATCCGTCAGGAAGCGGATGCCCTGCATATAGATCATGAACTTGCCGGCGTAGAACAGGTGGGCCCGCTCGGTGGCAGACAGCGTGCTGCCTACTTCGGACAGGTACCCCTTCATCAGCGCCTCGAAATATTCGTCGCGCACCTCGATGCGGCTGAAATCGCGCTCTTCTTCGGACACGGGGCTCACATAGGTGCGCACCATGTCTCCCAGGTCGGAGATGATCTTGCCGGGCATCAGCGTATCCAGGTCGCACACGCAGATGCCTTCGAAAGTGTCTTTCTGCAGCAGTACGTTATTGATCTTGGTATCGTGGTGCATCAGGCGGTCGCTGAAAGCCGGGTCGGTTTTGAGCGATTCGAACGTGATGGCGATGTCGGAATAGCGCAGGAACTGCTCGATCAGCTTTTCCGCGAACTGCTTCCGCTCGGGTTTCGCCTGGCGGATGGCCTCCTGGAAAGTCGCGTAGCGCAGCGTGAGATTGTGAAAGTTGGGAATGCTGGCCCTGAACTCGTGCAGGTCGATTCCATGCAGCAGCCGCGCCATCTTCCCGAACTGCCGCGCCGCTTCGTACGCCTGCTTCGGCGTGTCTGCCTGGTCTACCGACATGGAATCGGGGATGAAGGGGATCATCCGCCAGTACTCTCCGTCGTGCACATACAGCTCTTCCCCTGTGGTGGTGGGGATGGGTGTGATGAAAAGATAGTCCGGGTGGTGTTCCGCCAGGTAATCGGCTGCCAGCCGCTGGTTGCGGGCTATTACGTCCGGCTCCCTGAACACATACGTGTTGATTTTCTGCAGGATGTACTGGCCCTGCGTGCCGCTCAGCAGAAAGGTATTGTTAATGTGGCCGCTGCCGAACTTTTTTACTTCAAAGGCTTCAGGATGCAATCCGAATGCACTGATAATGCTGCCGTTCACCATTACTTCCAGAGATTATCAGGGTATTCGCCATTGTTTACGAGGGCGGAAAGGCTGGCCTGTACGCCCGGTGCGTCTTCTTTATAGGTTACGCCGAACCACTGCGAGCTGGTGGGTATCACCTTCACTTCGCCCATGCCGCCAGCGATGAACTGGTCCACCACGATCGGGATGAAGAATTCGGATTTCGGATTGGTAATGTTATCGGTCAGGAACTGGT
>CBFHAF010000696.1:0-2986 GCA_965653435.1 uncultured Chitinophaga sp. | reverse complement strand
CACCCCGCAAAGGGACTGCATCATTTCATCGGCCTGCAGCGCCGGCTGGGGAAGCAAGGAAGAAGAAGCCGCGCACCTGGCATGGAACCGCGGCCTGTATAGCGAGCTTTTTGCCGCAACCGGCGGCGTGCCCGTACCCAACGAACAAACGGACGGCACAATGATCAATCACCCTGATGCGGACCTGGCGGACCCTGCCTGGAACAGATCCGGGCTGCATTACAGCGAGTTCTATTGGAAAGGGAATTATCCGCGCCTGCAAAAGGCAAAAATGCGCTGGGATCCTTTGAATATCTTCAGGCATGCGCTTTCTATTGAGCCTGTACAATAACCGGCGGTTATACATAACTAAAAAGGTTGCCTTCAGCAGGCAACCTTTTTTATAATGAATGGCGCGAAGATCATGGGGCGGGAGGCACCTGGCTCATATCCATGTAAACCATTTCCCAATGGTGGCCGTCCAGGTCGTCGAAGCTTACGGAATACATGAAACCGTGGTCTATCGGCGCATTGGGCGTAGTGGCACCCGCTGCTACGGCTTTGGCCAGCCATTCGTTCACTTCTTCTTTCGAATCGGCGTTGAGGGCCACCATCACTTCGGAGGTTTTGGTGGCGTCGGCGATGGTCTTTTTGGTGAAGGTCTGGTAGAAATTATTTTCCACCAGCATGATGAAGATCACATCGCTGATCACCATGCAGGCGCCCTGCTCGTTGGTGAACTGGGGATTGAAGCTATAGCCGAGCTTTTTGAAGAATTCCATTGACCGGTTGAGGTCTTTTACCGGGAGGTTTACAAAGATCATTTGTTGTTTTGCCATGGTGGTGTGTTTTTGTATTACATCACAAACTTACGGCGGATAATCCGATCCCTGCATGGCTGAAAGCGACAATCTGAGGGGTATATCCGGCAAAGCCGGTTATTCAGACCGTAACGACCGCATAGGGCTGGTGAACGCGGCCTGCACGGAACGGTAGGCTACCGAGAGGATGGCTACCACCAGCGTCACGAGAATGGCCAGCGCAAATATGCCTACGCCGATCCGGATGCGGTACACAAAATTCTGCAGCCAGTGGTTCATCACGTACCAGGCCAGCGGCGCGGCAATGGCGAATGCCAGCAGCAGCAGTTTCCCGAACTCTTTTCCGAACAGCCAGAGGATGCTTTGAACGCTGGCGCCGAGCACTTTCCGCACGCCTACTTCCTTTGTTTTTTGGGCCGCCATGAAAGACACGAGGCCGTACAATCCCATGCATCCTATCAGGATGGCCACGAGGGCAAAGAACTGGATCAGGCGCAGCAGCATATCGTCCAGCTGGTAGAACCGCGCGATCTTTTCATCCAGGAAATCATATTTGTAAAGGTGATCGGGGAAAACCTTGCTCCATGCGGCTTCTATGGCCGGCATTACGGAGCTGAGCCTGCCTGCGTCCACTTTCACGGCGCAGCGGCCGTACCATCCGAGGCCGCTGGTCATGCATATGGGAATGATCGGCTCGTGGAAGGAACGGTTATGGAAATCCTTTACTACGCCCACGATCAGGCCCTGCCTTCCGTCTATGCGCACGGGTTGGTTGATGGCCTGCTGTGGGGAAGAAAGCCCGAGCTTTTTCACCGTGGTTTCGTTGATGAGGTATTCGCGGCTGGTATCGATGGGGGAGAGGTTGCGGCCCGCGGCCAGCTGCAGGTTGAAGACGGGCAGATACCGGTTGTCCGCTCCTTTAAGATAGATCGCAAAATCCTCCGGCTCCTGGCGGCCCGCGTAACGGATATTGGTGATGTAGGTCTCGTGCCCTGCGGGCTCTTCCCCGCAAAGCGTAACGCCTTCCACGCCGGGCACCGCCGCCAGCAAGGCATTCAGCGTGCCGGTGGCGGCCTGGTCGCGCAGGGGGACAGGCAGCATCACCATCGCGTCTTTGCGGAAACCAAGGTCCGCATGTTTGGCGAAACGCATCTGATTGGCGATCACCAGCGTACCGATAATGAGCAGCTGTGAAATGGCAAACTGCGTCACCACCAGGCCTTTCCGCACGTTCAGCCCGCCTGCGTGCCTGTGGGATATCTTTCCCTTCAACGCCATCACCGGCTGGAAGCCGGCAAGGATAAGCCCCGGGTAAGACCCGGAAAAAAATATGACAGCAAGCAGCAGCAGGGGCAGGAACAGCATCAGCTGCACGTCGCTGAACAGGTTGATGCTGAGCTCCGTGCCGAACAGCCGGTTCACATAAGGCAGCATGAACAACGCCAGCACGAAAGCAAGCACCATCGCCGCTGTGGCAATGATCGCCGTTTCCATGATGAACTGCCTGAACAGCTGCAAGCGCAGGCTGCCCAGCGCTTTGCGTATGCCTATTTCTTTCGACCGGCTCAAAGCCTGCGCGGTAGCCAGGTTGATGAAATTGACGCAGGCGGTTACGATCAGGAACAATCCTGTGAGCGATAAAGCCCAAAGATGCTGCCGGTCCACCTTCCCGTCTATTTCCGTATTGAAATGAATGTCGCGCAGCGGCTGAAGCCTGAATTGAAAGCGTTCATCCTGTTGCAGGTCATAATATTTATTGGAGAAAGCGGTGAAGGAATTGTTCACCGTCTCCGCTGTGACGCCGGGTTTCAGCCGGATATATGATTGGTGGAGCGCGGAAGTCTGGTACCAGTTGTCCTTCGCGAAGCCGCTGTGGAAGCTGTGGAGGTTTTCGTAGGAAAGATAGACCTCCTGCCGGCGGTCCGTATTGCCGGGCAGATTCTTCAAAATGCCGGTTATCCTGAAATCCAGCTTATTGTTATTGAACCGGTTAATGATGCGGATGATCCTGCCGATAGGATTGGTGTTGCCGAAATATTTCTCCGCCGTGCGTTGTGTGATCACCGCGGTATTGGGTTCCGTCATCAGGCTGCCTTGCAGGAGCGGGTAATGCATGATGTCAAAAAAAGCAGGGTCGGCGAAGGAGAAACCGGCTTCTTCCTGGAATTTTTTCGTGGAAGCGGGTT
>CBFHAF010000695.1:0-2989 GCA_965653435.1 uncultured Chitinophaga sp. | reverse complement strand
AAGAGAGCTTGCAGCTTTCTGTGCAACGTGGAGCTTTTTGCCATTGTAGTTTACTGTTTTGACTTAAGGGCTTTACAATGGGTTAAAGTATAAATAAATATGTCCAAATGCAAGAAAAACTGTCAAAAACACACTTTATTTATCGAGTATGCGCTCCTCCAGCACCACGGTCACTTCATCTCCTTCCGATTTGCCGATCAGGTCACGCAGGTCCGCTTTTACGGGCAGCTTGTGGGTGCCGTCGCCCAGGGCCATGAAGGAGCTGCGGAACGGGTGGCCGTCTATGGTGCCGCGTACTTTCACCAGGCCGCGGGTGCCGAAGAACTCCACGGACCCGGGCCAGATAAGATAGGTCCAGCCGCCTTTATTCTGGCTTTTGAGCAGGCGCGCGGAGAATTGTTTCGGCAGGCGGATCGCTTTTGCAGTATGTGCCATAAAATGCAATTTTAGTATACCCTAAAGTTATACCGCATTAACCGCCCGCAGGGATGGTAAAAACGACTTTCCTGCGGGCGGTTTACGACATTCTTTCAGGCTCCTTCATATGGTCATTTCACCGGGATCAAAAGCGGATCCGGGAAAGCGGCGTACGGGCCCTCAGGCTTGTTTGGTCATTTTCGCAGCCAGCACCGCCAGGTAATGTGCGTTATACATTACGCCCAGCACGTTCCCGAAGGGATCGGTAACGGATGCGGTCACAAAACCTTCTCCCCGCTTGATAACGGGCTCGTATTCTTTGGCGCCGTGGGCCAGCAGCCTGTCGAACACGGCCTGCACATCGTCCACATGCCAGTAGGTGATGGAGCCACCCGGCCCTGCAGCCATGGCTTTGGGCGCATAGGCCGCGTCTATGATGCCCAGCTCGTGCTGGAGGTCGCCGATGCGGAATTCGATATAGCCGGGCACTTCAAAATAAGGCTTAACGCCCAGCAGGCCGGTATACCATTGTTTCGCCACGGCAAGGTCCGCCGCATAAAAACTGATGTTCGCCAGGCCGCGTAAGGATGATGGTGTTGCTTTAGACATATAGTTTGTTTTTGTCAGGTCAAATGTAAAACGGGGGGCTGACAGCCCTATGTCAGCAGTAAACGGGCCATTTTTAGATTAATGAAAAAAACACATAAACCGTGTGCAAACGGCTGATATAGCTATTTTTTCAAATGCCTAAACCAGCCACCACAGAGAGTTTACAATACCGCTGATACCGGATTAACCAAAAGTACGGTTAAGGGGCCGGCAGGCGGAAACCGAAGAACAGCGGGATGAGAGGTGGAGTTGAGGTGGACATGAGGTGGACTTGATCCGGGGTAAATGAGCATTAGTACCGGAAAAAGTCAATGCAGTAGCGGGTTCCCGGTTTCCGCGGGGCGAAGGCCGCAATTCACTTTTACACCCCGATCCGTTTCAGCTTTTCCGGGTCCACCACGGAACTGATCTGCACGATCTTCCCGGTTTGCGGCGAGATATCGAACACCTGGCAGGATACGAGCCTGTCCCCGTCGTAGAACAGGAAAGCGGGCTGGTGGTTGATCTCGGTGATCCTGATGGTAGATTGCGTCTGGTAGGCCTGGTACACATGGTCCAGCAGCTCCGCCACTTCTGCAAAGCCGGTGCTGATCTTCCTGAACACGTTCACTTTTCCGCCGCCGTCTGCATAGAACGCGATGTCTTCCGCCAGCAAGCCCTCCAGCTTCTGCAGGTTGCGCCCGCGGATGGCGTCGATATAATTCTGCAGCAGGGTATGGGTACGCTCGTTGCGGATGCCCGTTTCAGGCGCTTCAGCGGGCTTGAACAGCCTGGCTTTGGCCCTGCTGAGCAGCTTGCGGGAATGCTCTTCCGTGATGCCCAGCATGCCTGCAATTTCATCGTGCGCATAGTCGAAGCTCTCTTTCAGGATAAACACGGCGCGTTCTTTCGCATTCAGCTTTTCCAGCAGCACCAGCAGGGAGTACGACAGGATGTCTTTCAAATGCACGTTCGCATCCGCCGATTCGGTAGCCACCGGCTCGGGCAGCCAAACTTCCGGCTGCACGGCCAGCTTGCGGCGGGTCTTCCGGTTGATGGACAGGTTGATCACGCTCCTGATGAGGTATGCCTTTTCATTTTCAATACCCTCGCGCGCGTCTGTATAATATTTCGTGAGCACGTCCTGTATCACGTCCTGCGCATCTTCGGCGGAGCCGAGGATATTGTATGCGTAAGGAAAAAGAATATCGTGGTAATCTTTCACTTTCTGTCTTAAATCGAAGATTAATAGATGTAAGGAATAAACTGCCGGCTGTTATCCGTGGGCCGGGCGCATCCGGCAGCATTGTTATTGCCTGTCCACTACGTAATTCAGTTCAGTTACCCCGGAAGTAAATTGCCGGGTCGCCAGCAGCTTCAGTTTTATCTTGTCTTTGATGCCCTCAAACAATGGGATGCCTTCTCCGAGAATGACCGGGTTAACAAACAGCCAGTAGCCGTCAATTAAGTTTTGCCGGATGAGCGATTGTGTTGCTGCGGGGCTTCCGAAAAGCAGAATGTCCTCACCGGGCTGTTGTTTTATTTCATGGATCCTTCCGGAAAGGTCATCGCTGATAATGGTGGTGTTGGCCAGGCCCGCATCTTTCATTGTTTTCGACAGCACAACTTTATGGACCTTGTTATACCACTTTGAATGTTCAATATCGTGCCTGGTCGCTCCCGGCTTGTCTCCGGCGGAAGGCCAGTAACCTTCCATCATCTCGTAAGTTACGCGCCCGTACAATGCAGTGTCGCCTTCGCTGATCCGCTTGCCGACATAATTAAAGATCTCCTCGTCCACTTTAACCCAGTCGATCTCTCCGTTCGGCCCTGCTACAAAACCGTCCAGGGACATGTGCATAAATGAAATTATTTTTCTCATATTTTCAATATTTATTGTTGTCTGTAGTTTGTTTAAAGAAACAACGCGCTTCCTTCAGGG
Organism: uncultured Chitinophaga sp.; assembly: GCA_965653435.1. Taxonomy (GTDB): domain Bacteria; phylum Bacteroidota; class Bacteroidia; order Chitinophagales; family Chitinophagaceae; genus Chitinophaga. The sequence goes on along the minus strand of CBFHAF010000695.1, from coordinate 42 downwards.
AATTGTGCTATCGGCCCGCCAATGCTTTAAGATAATTTCCGA
>CBFHAF010000694.1:0-2998 GCA_965653435.1 uncultured Chitinophaga sp. | reverse complement strand
CATACCAGGAGCAGAGGTTTATCCGTTTAAGAATTTAAACCTGAAAGTTTTTGGCGCGCTCATCGGGCGGAAGTATAATTATACTGATTATTCGAAACAGGCCCTGGGAGCACGCAACCACGAAAATTACCGCATTTCTGTTGGTATCATCAGTCCCCTGCTGGTACTCTGATACAAGGGCGGTTCTCAAGCGCAACCGGGTTCAGCGGACAATACATATTACCGGTTGAAGGAGGGAACCGCCTATCTTTGCCAAAAATCAGCCTTATTCATGAGCTATACCGTTCCCGCACAAACCCGCATCGGGCATGTGCACCTCAAAGTTTCCGACCTCCGGCGCTCGCTGGATTTTTATTGCGATCTACTGGGATTTGAACTGATGGCGAAGTACGGCGACCAGGCTGCGTTTATTTCAGCCGGCGGCTACCACCATCACATCGGCCTGAACACCTGGCACAGCAAAGGCATGCCGCCCGCCCCCGTAAATGCGGCAGGGCTGTACCATGTGGCCATCCTGTACCCGGAAAGGAAGGACCTGGCGGCGATATATAAAAGGCTGACCGGCGCCGGAGTACAGTTTACCGGCTTTGCGGACCACGGTGTGTCCGAAGCGCTGTACCTGAACGATCCGGACGGGAACGGGCTGGAATTGTACTGGGACAGGCCGAAAGAGCAATGGCCGGTGGATGAAGAGGGGAACATCACCATGTACACTGAACGGCTGAACCTTTCAGGGCTTTTACAGGAGCTGGATAAATGATCATTTCCTGCCCTTGAGCTTTCCTTCGGTATTTTCCATCGCTTCTTCGACGGAATGGGAACGTTTCAGGTCCAGGTTCTTTTGCATTTCGGAGGCCAGCTTGGTATAAAACCGGTGGAGCGTGTTCAGCTCTTCTTCAGACAACGATTCCACATCTATCAGCCGGTTACTGGCGGTTTTAGTGGCCGCGATCAGCTCGTTCAGCTTCAGCTGGATGGACTTTGAATCTTTATTCTGCGATTTCTGGATGATGAACACCATGAGGAAAGTGACGATGGTAGTACCGGTATTGATCACCAGCTGCCAGGTGTCCGAAAACCCGAACAGCGGGCCGGTGATGGCCCATACCACGATAACTGCCAATGCAATGATAAATGCCCAGGGGCTGCCGGTGGCATTCACCACTTTAATGGAGAACCGCTCGAAAACCGGCGGTTTGTTGCTGTTCCCGTTATGATGGTTGTTCGCAGGTACCGGGGGATTTTTTTCCATGTATCAGTAATTGATGTTCAACAGGCGCAACTTATTGTAAAGGGTCTTCCGGTCTATGTTCAGCAGCTGTGCTGCTTTGGTTTTATTGTACTTTACGGCTTTCAGCACATTGATGATCTTGTTGTACTCCGCTTTGAGCGCGACGGATTTAAGGTCGTTCTCGTCCAGCATAGGCAGGTCGGGCATTGCTTCCGTATCTTCCGCTGAGCCTCCTGCCGGGGCCGCCGTTGTTGCGCTCAGGCGCGAATAACCGCCGCCGGCTTTCATTTCCAGGGGCAATGCGGCCATGGTGATCTCTTTTCCTGCCGGTGTGAGCAGGCTGGCGCGGCGGATCACGTTCTTCAGCTCGCGGATGTTGCCCGGCCAGTCGTACTGGCGGAAACATTCCCATACTTCTTCCGTCATCACCGGTTCGGGTTTGTTCAGTTCCTTGCTCACCTGGCTGAGGAACGAATCCACGAACAGCGGCAGGTCGTCGTTCCGCACTCTCAGCGGCGGAATATGGATGGTGAATTCGTTGAAACGGTGGAAAAGGTCTTCACGGAACTTGCCTTTCTGCACGGCTTCAAACAGGTTTTCGTTGGAAGCCACGATAAGGCGCACGTCTACCGCTATTTCTTTCATGCTGCCCACGCGGCGGATCTGTTTTTCCTGGATCACGCGCAGCAGGGCCACCTGGATATCGTAAGAGAGGTTGGCGATCTCGTCGAGGAAGATGGTACCGCCATGCGCCTGTTCAAAAGCGCCTATTTTGGTGTTGATGGCCCCCGTAAAGGCTCCTTTTTCGTGCCCGAACAATTCACTGGCCGCCAGTTCCTTCGACAGGCTGCCGCAGTCTATCGCAATAAAAGGCTGGTTGCTGCGGCTGCTGTGGTCGTGAATAAGATGGGCGACAGATTCCTTACCTGTACCGGTTTCCCCGAAAAGGATCACACTGTAATCCGTGGGGGCCACCAGCGTCAGTTCCCGGAAAAGCGCTTTGGAGGGCTCGCTTTCGCCATATACGTATTTGCTGCGCCCGTTCCTGCCGGGCTCGCCGGGTTGCGGTGCGCTTTCTTCGTAGGCGTGAGGGGCCGCGGCCGTTCCCTGCGCGGAAGGCGCAGGCTGGGAAAGGGCTTTATTTACAAGGTTCAGTATTTCGTCCGGGTATAAAGGTTTTGAAATGTAGTCGTATGCGCCGTTCTTCACCATTTCCACTGCTATTCTCACGTCTGAATAACCTGTAATGATGATCACGACCGTCTGCGGCCGGAGCGCCCGGATGTCGTTCAGCAGCTGGGCACCGTCAGTATCTTTCAGGCGGTAATCGCAAAGCACCAGGTCGTACGCCTCTTCTTTCATCATTTTGAGCGCCTGTGCTCCGGTCATCGTGCTGTCTGTCTTAAAGCCATGTTTGCTCAGGAATTTGCTGAGCAGGGTACAAATGTTTATTTCATCATCAATAATGAGGATACTCTTCATAAGATCTATATTGGACGGATACTAAATTTACAAATAATTATGCACTTGGGTAGTCATGCTGGCCTTTCACCTCGTACAGGATCTCCTGTAATTCCCCTACATTAAAAGGTTTCGGCAAAAAACGGGCCGCTCCTGCTGTTAGCGCCCGCTGTTTCTCCATCCCGTTGTCATAGGCGCTTATCGTGATCACGAGGAGATTCGGGTACTTGTTCTTGATACCGGGCTAAGCTTCCAGGCCCGAACCGTCCGGCAAATGAATATCCAGGAACAGCACGTCGGGCTGCT
>CBFHAF010000693.1:0-2999 GCA_965653435.1 uncultured Chitinophaga sp. | reverse complement strand
CGCACAGGTTTTCGCAAAGGCGGTATCACCTGTTTCTTCCGCCATGCTTTGCGCCGCACGTGCAGCGGCAATGCACAGGCCCACTATCCAGGCGATCTCACCCTCCCATACGGCGTCGAGCGTGTTTTCCATGGGTGTGTCCGTCATCCCGTCGCCGTTCTTATCCTGGGCCAGCATAAAACGCACGGCCTTTTTGGTGTTTTCCCAGTTGCGGCGCAGGAAGCTGTCGTCTGCGCTCATACAGTGCTCGCGGTACATGCGGAGAATGGTGCCCGCCTGCCCGTCGATAGCCGGGCGCGATTCGTATTCCGCCCTGAAGATGATGCCGCCGTTCTCTTCCATGGCCAGGCCCAGGTCCGTGCGTTCCCTGCAATCCCTTTCCAGTGAAGGGAATATCCGGCCCATGGCCTGTGCATACTGCCAAACGTGCGTGCAGGTGCCTTCGCAGGCGTTCACGCCTTCCCATGCCCAGAAGCGCCCGCTGCCGAAGCGGTAAGTGTTGGCGGTGGCCAGCGTGCCGATATTGAGGAATGTTCTTTCAAGGAACCAGTGCGGCAGCGTTGAATCGTACCAGGTCTGCTGCCAGAGCTGCGTTTGCTGCCAGAGCTGCGGACGGCCTGCAATGTACTTCCCGGCTTCGGCCGCGTTGGCGAACTTTGTGCCGTAATAATATCCATTGCCGGTATCTTTCAGCTTTGTTTCCAGTTTGGGAAGAGGATGATTAAAATGCCAGCTGAGCGCATACCCGGCCTGCATGGCCTTGCCGGGGGCAAGGGTTTCAGGCGGTGCGGCAACGGAACCGGTCAGCTTCTCCGCCATTGCGCCGCCGGCGGCATTTTCACCGGATGCTGTGAAAAACTCAGCGGTCACCGGCCATGGTGTAGCATTGGTATGTACAGTTCCCCGCGCGCCCAGGTAGGTGATGCAGGTGGAGCCATCGTCCGCCTGCGGTTTCCCAGGTTGGGATGTATACTTGAAATCTGAATAAACGGAACTATAATTATCTCCGCGGATAACGGTGTTTCTCTTCTCTCCTTCTTCATCCTTCCCGGTAATTTTCCTGGCGCCGTTCTCCAGCCAGCCGGCGATGGTCACCCTTACAGGCGCTTTGCCGCGGTTGCGCACGCTGATGTCGTACATTGTTGCCGGGACCGCGGAATTCTCCGCATCCAGCGGGATGAATATGCCGCCGGCCTTTACCGTCACATCCACCGGCAGGTCTTTGCTGATATAACGGATCGTGGCCACGGGGTATGCCGCTTCAAAGATCACCTCGTCCCAGTCTTCTTCTTTCAGCTCCTTTACTATCTTCCGGCCATTCATTTCCAGCAGTATGGCAAAGCCCTGCTCCAGCACACGTTTGTTGGCGGCGATGGCCGGTTCCACATACGAAGCGCCGTCGCGGTTGCGGATCTTCCGCTCCTGTTCGCCGTCGTTCCAGGATACTGTTTTCGGATCGATGCCTTCCCTTTCATCATTGTAGATGCCCCACAGCCAGAGCCTGCCGTCGCCGCCGAGATACACGGTGCCCGCATGCAGCCCGCCCGCCGGCATACCGATATATCGCAGCTCGTTCTTCGTTTTCAGGTAAGCGGTGGGCAGCCCCCGCCGGTACAAGGATCTGATCCACGCGGGGTCCAGCTTTTTATCTGCCGGGATGTTGTGCAGCGGCTGCCCCGCCGGCAGCATTCCTTTGGCCCATGCGGGTAATTGCAGGCTGAGCAGGCCTGCGGCTGAAATAACGGTTTGTGTAATGAATTTTCTCCTGTGTATATGTCCTTCCTTCATACTACCTGGGATATGAGCTTACCGTTGAAATGTTGCACAGGCAGTTTTCCTGCAATGTGGATCTGTTCACAGTTCAAACAATAAAGAGTTAATAAATTCAGCAACCTCACGCGGCCATTCTTCGGTAAATTAGGGAGATATCTTTTTATTACGCAACATTCCGGCAATATATGGGCACAAAAAGTTAAAATAATATGCAGGGTTTCAGATCACAAAGTAAAGCGGCCGGTACGGCAGCCTAATGTCAGCAGCTCTTCTTTTTATTTTCCTTTTAATCCCAGGTAGTATTTCCTTTCCTTTTCATCCAGGTGTTCGATCGCATACCGCAAAGCGGTTCTGGGCATTGTGGCGGCGTATTTATCAAGGAAAAGCTGCAGCTCTTTGCGGTGGCGGCTTTTCCCTGCCTCCCGGATCCATCCGCCTACTGCTTTCTGCACCAGCTCGTGCGGATCATCCACGAGCATTTCCGCGATCCTGAAAGTGTCTTCCACCTCGCCCTGCCGCAGGAAATATGCGGTGCTGGTGATGGCAGTGCGCCGTTCCCATTCGTTCTTTGACTTTGCCAGCTTGTTCAGTATGCCGCGTGGTTTGTCGAAAATGTAACGGCCTACTACGAACTGGGCGGCAAGGTCCACCAGGTCCCAGTTATTAATACGGTCGTGCCGTTTGATGTACAGGTCGAAAAGTTCTTTGCGGCGGCTTTCAGGGGTTTTGTTGCTGCGGCCCTGCTTGTCCATGATGCTGAGCGCGCCGGCGCGCACTTCGTGAACAGGGCTTTGCAGCAGCTTGTCCAGCTCGGCGGGTGGCATCGCAATGAAGGCTTTGGCGAGGGCAAACAGCTGGCCCATCCGTATGCCAATGAACTGGTCGCCGTCCTGCTGCCTGAAATACCGCATCAGCTTTTCACGCTCGGTGGGCGAGATATAGGCCTGCATGGCTTTCACGAAGTTGTCTGCAGTTGCTTTTTCCGGAACACCCGGCTGGCGGATGGCCGGGGCGGCGGGTGTTTTCTTTGCAATGGCGGCTGCGGTCTTTTTCATGCGGACGGCCTGTTTTATGGCGCATGATAAATGTACACCTCCTTTTTGGAACCGGGCCGGTGCAGTTGTGCCTTTCAGAGGGGCTATCGCGACAGCTTACCCTTCAGCCGGCCCTGTGCCTTCGGAGGTCATCACCACCCGCCGGATAGTGCCGTCTTCGTTAAAATACAG
>CBFHAF010000692.1:0-3000 GCA_965653435.1 uncultured Chitinophaga sp. | reverse complement strand
GGATGCGGCGGCTTCGGACGGGAAAGCGTATGTGGGCGCTTCCTTGAACTGGATGGTGATATGCGTGCTTTTCTGGTGCATCAGCTTGCCGGTGCGCACATAAAAAGGCACACCCTGCCAGCGCCAGTTGTCGATAAAGAATTTTACCGCGGCGTAGGTATCCGTGTTGGATTGGGGATTGACGCCTTTTTCTTCGCGGTAACCCGTTACCTGTTTGCCTTTCATCCAGCCGGAGCCGTACTGGCCGCGTACGGCGTTCTCATGTACGTCTTCGCGTTTGATGGGGCGGATGGCGTTGAGCACATCCACCTTTTTATTGCGGATCTCGTTGGCATCGAAGGAAACGGGGGCTTCCATGGCCACCATGCAAAGCAGCTGCAGGATATGGTTCTGCACCATGTCGCGCAGCGCGCCGGAATGTTCGTAATATCCGCCGCGGCCTTCGAGGCCTACGCTTTCTGCAGCAGTGATCTGCACATGGTCGATGTAATGGCGGTTCCATACAGGCTCGAACAGGGCGTTCGCGAAGCGGAGCGCCAGGATGTTCTGCACGGTTTCCTTGCCCAGGTAGTGGTCTATGCGGAAGATCTGCTCTTCTGCGAACAGGCCGGTGAGCAGGGCATTCAGCTCATGCGCGCTTTGGAGATCGTGCCCGAAAGGTTTTTCTATCACGATGCGGGTAGCGCTTTTATCCTTGCAGAGGTTGAGGGTGCCCAGCTCCTGCGCGATGGATGGCACCAGCTGCGGGGCTACGGCGAGGTAAAAGATCACGTTCGGGTGTACACCCCATTCCGCTTCCTTTTGCTGCACGTATTCCGTGATGCGCTGGTAGGAAGCGATATCTCCCGCATCCAGCTGGAGATAGTTTACATGTTCGAAAAATGCCTGGTAGTGGCCGTTCACTTCCGCTTTGCGGCGTGAGAATTTTTCGATACCCTCCTGCAGGTGGGCACGGTAATTTTCGGAAGAATATTCCGTGCGGCCGATACCTACGATGGCGAAGCGTTCCGGCATCCATTCGTCCAGGAACAGGTTGTACAAAGCAGGTGTCAGTTTCCGGTAGTTCAGGTCGCCGCTGCCGCCGAAAATGAAGAGGATGGAAGCAGGCGGGCGTTTATGATGTTGCATAAAAAAGATAAAAATGATTAATGGTGTAGCCAGGCGGTATGAAAACTACCCGGCATGTCTATCCGCTGGTATGTATGTGCTCCGAAGTAATCGCGTTGCGCCTGCACCAGGTTGGTGGGCAGTTTTTCGTTGCGGTATGCGTCGAAATAGGAAAGCGCGGCCATGAACCCTGCCGCGGGCAGGCCGGCCTGTGCCGCCTGTACGATCACCGCGCGCATGTTATGTTCCTTTTCTTTTACAATATCCGCCACTTCTTTGTTCAGCAACAGGTTGGGTAATTCGGGCGATCCTTTGAGCGCTTTGTAGAAAGTGCCCAGCAGGGCCGAACGGATGATGCAGCCGCCGCGCCAAACCTTCACGGCATCGGGCAGGGGTATCTGCATGCCGTGCGCTTCAGAAGCGGTGTGCAACATGGCCATGCCCTGTGCGTAACACATGATGGTGGAGAACTGCAGCGCGTCTTTCACCTGCGAGATGAAAAGCTTTGCGTCGGCGGACACGGGGATCCTGGGTTCCGCGTATACTTTGGCCGCCTCCACGCGTTCGTCCTTATAGGCCGAAACGGTGCGCATAGACACTGCTGTATCTATGATGGTAGCCGGCACGGCGAGGTCCATGGCTTCCTGGGAAGTCCATTTGCCGGTGCCTTTGGAGCCCGCTTTGTCCAGGATCATATCAATGAGGCGGTTGCCTGATTTGTCGTCTGTTTGCAGGAAGATGTCTGCGGTGATCTCCAGGAGGAAAGACTGCATTTCGCCGCTGTTCCACTCCTTGTACACCTGGTGCAGCTGGTCGTTGTTGAGGCCGGCGCTTTGCAGCAGGCGGTAGCTTTCGCTGATGAGCTGCATGATGGCGTACTCTATGCCGTTATGCACCATTTTCACGTAGTGGCCGGCAGCGCCTTTGCCGAGGTAAGCCACGCAGGGCTCGCCCTCCACTTTGGCGGAGATGGCTTCCAGCATGGGTTTCACGTGAGGGTATGCTTCCTGGTCGCCTCCGGGCATTATGCTAGGGCCGGTGCGTGCGCCCTGTTCCCCGCCGGAAACACCGACGCCCATGAAATGAAAGCCTGCGGCTTTCATGTATTCCACCCTGCGGAGGGTGTCCGTGAAGTGGGAATTGCCCCCGTCTATCACGATATCTCCCGGTTCCAGAAAGGGTTTGAGGGACTCCAGCACATCATCTACCGGTTTGCCAGCGGGCACGAGCATCATTACCCTGCGGGGGCGCTGGAGCTGGCTGATCATTTCTTCCAGCGACACCACCCCTTTTACGCGAGTGCCGGCGGTAGCGGAGGATTCCAGGGCTTTGGCCTTTTCTGTATCCTTATCGAAGCCGATCACGGCAAATCCATGATCCGCCATATTAAGCAGGAGGTTGCGCCCCATCACGCCCAGGCCGATCATTCCGAATTCGTATAAGCTGTTTGCCATATTGATTATTGTCTGTATTGAGTATTCGAGCGGCGAAATTAGCCAATTATTTGTGCAATTGCAGGGTAAGATCGCGCAGCGCTTCCAGTGCGCGGTATACCAGCTCTTTTGTTTTCTCGTCCGTGAGCCTGCCCTGCCCGTCAAACTTGCCAGCGGCCTGGGCTACCAGCACCTCAGGCCTGGCCACCTGTTTCATGTCCAGGAACTGGAACACCTGTTTGAAGGCCAGCTGCATCCTCACTGTGCCCCACATGCCCGGGGTGGCGCCCATCAGGGCTACGGGCTTGTGCATCAAAGGCGCGTCGGGCCCGCGGCTGGCCCAATCGATGGCGTTCTTCAGGCCGCCGGGAATGGAATAGTTGTATTCGGGAGACACGATCAGGATAGCCTGCGCCCCAGCCAGCTGCTCACGGAAGCGGCGTACTGCGGGAGGGCGGTC
>CBFHAF010000691.1:0-3014 GCA_965653435.1 uncultured Chitinophaga sp. | reverse complement strand
CCATTACCTTTGCTGTACTGACTTACTTATCCGGCGATGAATGTTTCCGTTTTTATACCACCCTCGATGTCGGCAAACAGTTCCCCTGGTCGTATACGCAGCAGCTCATATGGAACAATCTGTTTAAGCTGGTTGATGAGCGCTCCGCACATGATGGGAAGATCATTCCGTCAACTGCGGTGAGATACCGTTACTTTCAAAGGCTAAAGAAAGAGGAAGTCCGGTTTTCCGGCGGGGGAGGCAATGCGCCGGGCTTTACAGAAGAGCTTTACACGGGATATCTCTTCAGCGATATTGTGTTTCAAAAGGATACCATAAGAATAAAGCAGCTCATGTATCTTAACGAAGAGCGGCCCGGCTCGTCTATAGAAATTGATGGTAAGCGGGTCGGCACTTTCTACGCCAACAAAGCGCAGCCGGTTGAAACGATAGACGGCTATATGTATTACACCAATCCAAAGCTGCAGTATTCACTTTTTACCAATAGTGATAAGAAGATATACCAGGTCAGGAGAACTTCCGGCAGCCTGTAGCCGGATGATGACCTTATACACTGAACGGTGCCATTGACTTTTGTATGGCGGTACATGGGCTACAGGCCATCGAACTTCCCGGCATACTTCATGCCCGGTGCATCGGCTATACCTTTCCCTGCCGGATTGTTATTCTATCCTGTTGATCCCGTATCCTGTTTGGAATTATTCCCTGTTGATGGTGTTTATTGTCCTATTTAAACCAATTGATATCCTATCTTGTCTTATACACGTTGCCTCCATTTAAATCCAGCCGGGTTTGCATATATTGACAACATGAAACCGCGTTACAAATCCATTCCTGCTGAATCCAACCTGTTAAAGGTTGAATTTCAAAATTCGGGTGAGGTTTTTGATTGTCCCCGGCATTACCACCCGGAGCAGGTGAGCACCTGTATCCTGAGCAGGAAAGGCATTCGTTACGCTGGAAATGCGATTGTGAATTTTCCCTAAGATGACCTGGTAATGCTGGATTTCAACTTGCCGCGTGCATGCACCAATACAGCAGGCCCAACCCAACAGGTAATTACAGTTATAATCTACCTGGAAGAAGAGTAATTCTACAATATTGATATCGTGATAATTCCTGTGACCCTTTTGTTTTAAGAATACCATTATGGACCCTTATATTGAAAGAAACCTCATCGATCGTATATCCCAAGGAGATGAAAATGCCTTCCGGGAGCTATTCGACGGACATCGCGAAGCCATTTACAGAACAGCGCTGCGTCTGGCCGCATCCCCGGCGGTGGCCGAAGATGTGTTGCAGGAAGTTTTCCTCATCGTATGGCTGAAACGCGGGCAGCTTTCCTCCGTTCTGAATTTCAGGGCTTATGTAAAGACCATTGCAAGGAACCACATGATGCGTTCTTTCAGGCACCTGACCCGGCAGCGGGACGCATCCCAGACGTTGTCTGTTATCAACGGAGATCAGCACCAGGATACGGAGAACGTAGTGCAGGACCGGGAATTCAACAAAATATTACAAAGCGCGCTAGCAACATTATCCCCGCGGCAGGCAGCGGTATATTCCCTTATCCGGGAAAAAGGGCTTTCCCGTGAACAGGCTGCTGCATACCTTGACGTCTACCCGGAAACTGTGAAAAGCCACCTGGAGCTGGCCATGAAAAAGATCAGGACCTATTGCCTGTCATATTTAACCATCTATCTCGTATTTTTTTCTGCTAAATTTATTTTTTCACTCCCCCAACCGGCAGCTCTCAGGCTCTTGATATAATAGAACCTCATGCCTTATCTGATATGGCATGCCGGCAGCAAGATTGATGCGCATCATTAAACAATAATCCATTAACCTTTAAAACATTTTTTGCGATTAACTATTTCTGCTAACACGCGGACTGCAGGCTATTTGCCATATCTCCCTGGTAGGGAGACCGTCCAAAGCCCTTCCTGCAAGGCTACATACAGGACCTTATTTATTCACAATTTATTTTAAGAATCAATTATGAAAAATCTATTGAAATTCACCTCCGGTTCTGCACTTGCAATAATTATTACAGTTACTGCATGCCGGAAAGAAAAGGCACCTTCAACTACGGAAACGCCCAAAACGAAGGCTTCCATAACTGAGCTGGTCCAGAAATTATCTGCCCCCAACACCACCGCCGACTACGCTGCATTTAAAGAAGCGTATGCCTCGCTGAATGCGGAAGAATTGGAACAGTTCGAAGAATTACGCCTTAAAAGCGATTCCGCGAATTTAACCCGGAAGGCTGCGGAAGGCTCCAATGGCCGGATAACCAATTCACAGGAAACGCTGATCAGCGCCGAGCTCAAAAGGGCAAAAGAGCTGCGCTCCAAGGTGTATGCTGCCTCACTCAGCAAATTCAGCAAGCCATTTAACAAGCTGTCCGAAGACGAGACGGACGAGCTGTTCAATTCCCTGGAGGAAAAATCCGGCGTCACAATTGCAGCATGCCCTACCGCCAGCTATCCGTCCGTTGCTTATTACAGGTCGTATGCCGGTACCAGTTATTACGGTATCTGGGATATGGGTACTGACGGAAGTACGGACTGTGATTATGAATACCGCTTTGATGGTTATTATTACTATGCTTCTGCCAGGAATGTGGCTACCCAAAACCTGCTGAACTCTTTTGGGACAGCAGTGTCACGCAGGATCATTTATTATACCGATGGCTATGATACAGCGCTGTTGCTTGGTGCTGGCAGGGTATGGTTCTGGGTCGGGCCGCCCAGTTACGTGGCTTTGCATATGGTGAATTAAAACGAATCCCCCGGCAGCCTTCAGGCGCCGGGGGATTTTCCTCTTTATTGGCCCCCTTTTAAGCTATGTTGAAACAAAAAGACCCGCCAGGAATAGCGGGTTTCCCTGCTTTTTGACATTTAACTCTTTGACAATCAGTTTTCCAGATTCAAGTTGCCAGTATTCCCGTTTCGGCATGGTATACACATCTCCCGGTGCCGGCTCCGTACTTGGAGCTTTGTTCACAATACGCA
>CBFHAF010000690.1:0-3014 GCA_965653435.1 uncultured Chitinophaga sp. | reverse complement strand
AGCTCGTAATTGTATTTCGGGTTCACGGACAGGTCGCCGGTATTGCTGCCGTAACCGCCGAGGATGAACGCGGTGTCTCCCCCGGCATTGAGCCCAAGGGCGGCCAGGTAACGCGGCATGAAGTGCTCGCCTTTCACAGGCAGTGTTTCCCAGGTGCCGCTGGGGAAATGATAACGCTGCACGAGGTTCTTGTAACGGAGCTGCCCGTAACCGCCGAGTATATATAAAGAAGTGTCGGCCCGGCTCACGAACTTGTTCGCCTGCCAGTACTCCGTCAGTTCGGTATGTGTGAAGGTATTGTCCCAGCGCCGCGACAGCGTGTCGTACGTGCGCACTTTCTTTTCATCGATCAGCACGTTGTATAGCCGCTGGCGTACGGGGTCGTATATGGACTGGTTGCCGTCCGGCAGCAGCGTATGCCCGGTGGCCAGCGCTTCGCCCCTGAGCTGCATGTCCCTGAAGCTGAGCCTGAAAGTGGAATCGGCGGTAATAATATATAGTACTTCTTTCTGCTGGTCGAACGCGATGCTGGGCGTGCCGGCCGTTTCGATGGTCTTTGCGAGGGCCCAGTTCTGGTGCCTGGGCTTGAGCCATACGGGGTTGCGCACGGCCGCGGTGTCTTTGCTCTCCGTATCGTCCGCCGCGGCGCCCTGGCTTTCGGAGAGGGGGAAAAAATGTGTCAGCTCCCCGTTCTCCGTGATGCGCACGTCCTTGATGTTCATGGGAGGAAGGTCCAGCGTTTGATGGCCTTCGAAATTGGTGGCGCCGAAACTGATATGCGCGCAGGTGTTTTCCCGGATGGCGAGCTTTCCCCGGCAAACGGGCTTGTCGCGGTGATAGAACACGGCTTCGCCGGCCTTTTCGTCGAATCTTATCCTGATAGGGTTCCAGCCACGGTACAGCTGCAGGGTGTCGATCCTGAACTCTCCCGTCACCTTTTCCCCGATCACGCAGTGGAACACGCCAAGCCGCTGGTTATATACAAGGTCTATATTCTGATGGCCGGTAGTGATCACCCGCACCACGTACCCGAAGTAAGTTTCCATGTTAGGCCTGAACTCCAGGTCGAAGCCGAGGTCTGTTTGCCCGCGCAGGCACACGGGCACCCCCGGGGTCAGGTGAAGGGATGTCCTTTTCTCTGGAACCACCTCATGACTGGAAAACCCAAGTCCGTGCGATTGTCCGAATATAATATGACTGTAAACAAGGGCCCAGCAGATACAAAATATATATTTCCCCATCGGAGACCTAAAATGCTTTTGATAATGATAACCTGTCCGTTTTGGATGATAAGATCCGTTCTTTCATTCGTGAAATGCGATTTTTAAGATAAGCATAATTTGGAAAGTTTCGATACAAATATCCGCAATTCTTTTCTCGTGAGCATTGATAATCAATCAATTTATCAATAAATAAAAATTAATTCGGCTATTAACGCTTTCATTAACCGGTTTATTAATGCCTGCCGGGTTACTTGCATCCATAATCTCGGGCATTCACGAATACCACGTTTTCAACCAGATTCTGCATCCTATTCTCCTCCACGAAAAAAATCGTTATGAAGAAAATCTATCACTTCCTGATGCTGTGCTGCCTGCTTCCGCTATTGGCAGCAGCCCAGCAAAGAACCATCACGGGAAAGGTTACCGATGAACGGGACGGCGCAGCCCTCCCCGGGGTAACGGTCTTCACCGTAGACGCCGCCGGCAAAAGAACGGGCGCAACCACCAACGTTAAAGGCGAATATTCGCTGACCGTACCTGCCGGCGCCGCACAGATCACATTTACCTATGTGGGCATGACCACTACCGTTGAACAGATCAATGGCAGAAGTACGATAAACGTACGAATGACACCTACGGACGAACAGCTGTCCGGCGTTGTAGTGGTAGGTTACGGCACCAAGCGCAAGGAAACGCTCACCGGCGCCGTCAGCAACATTACCAACAAAGAGATCCAGACGGTGGCCAACATCAGCATCGCGCAGAAGCTGCAGGGCAAGGTGGCCGGCCTCCAGATCAGGCAGCTCGGCGGCGAGCCCGGCACTTTCGAGAACAGCATCAACATCAGGGGCTTCGGCACGCCGCTGTTCGTGATCGACGGGATCGTGCGCGACGGGGCCGGCGAATTCCAGCGCCTCAATGCGGACGACATCGAAAGCATTTCCTTCCTCAAAGACGCGACCGCCGCGATCTATGGTCTGCGTGCGGCCAACGGCGTAGTGATCGTGACCACCAAAAAAGGCTCCAAAGGAAAGGCTTCCTTTAACTACAACGGCATGGTCGGCTTCCAGAAACCGACGGACGTGCCCAGGATGGCATCCGCCAGCGAGTGGATGCAAATGAGGAACGATGCAGACGTGCTGGGAGGCAAAGGCACCCCTTTCCTCACCAAAGATGAGCTGCAGAAATGGATCGACGGCGCGCCGGGATATGAAAGCACCGACTGGTACGCCGAAACCATGAAGAGCCATGCCATGCAGCAGCAGCATAACCTGTCCGCCACCGGCGGCAACGACAAGACCCAGTATTTCGTAAGCTTCGCCTATGCGAACGAGGCCGGCCTGCTCAGGACCAACGACATGGGTTACGACCGTTTTAACCTCCGCACCAACCTCACCACCGAGCTGCACAAGAACCTGAAGCTCGAAGTGCTGATCGGCGGCCGCTGGGATAAAAGGGAGACGCCGGGCGAGAACTTTTTCAACATCTTTAAAGGCACCCGCGTAACGCTGCCTACGGAAAAGCCTTATGCAAACAACAACCCGGAATATCCCTTCAATGTAAGCCCCTCCACGCAGAACCCGGTAGTGCTGTCAGACAGGGATATCACCGGTTACAACGAATCCGTGACGAAAAATATCCAGTCTACCATCGCGCTCAATTACACCGTGCCTTTCGTGCAGGGCCTCAGCCTCCGCGGCGTGGCCGGCTACGACCTGAACGTGTATACGAACAAAGACGTGCAGAAACCTTACAAGCTGTATAACTATGTGAACGGGGAATACGTGGCGG
>CBFHAF010000689.1:0-3017 GCA_965653435.1 uncultured Chitinophaga sp. | reverse complement strand
AGGCTGGCTTTGAAAGGCAGCATGTGCCAGGGTTTCAGCTCGGTCTGCTGCTTGTTCCAGTTATACCAGTCCACGCTTACGCGGGCCTGGAACTTCTCTTCCTGGATATACCCTACTTCGGCATGCAGCTGGAAGGCTTTCAGCTCTTCTTCGTTGCGGATGTCGAATTTTTTACCGTCGGTGGTGTCGTTCACGAACAGCGGCAGGTTGTGCCAGGTGATGGCGCCGAACTTGGTGTTGTAAGTGAAGTGGTTGCCCAGCGTACCTTTGATGCCGGTGTATTTTTCCTCCACGCGGGTGTTCAGGATACCGGAAGGGTAGGTGTTGATGAAAGGATTTTCATTCGCCAGGTTGCGGAAGTTATTCTTGTCTATATAAGAGATCCAGCCGCTGCTGAGAATGAGCTTTTTACGGATCAGGTGCGACTCGTTCACGATGTCCGGCAGGAGGTAGAACTTGCCGTTGCTCCAGGTGGGGTTGGCGCCGGCATGCAGCATGAACCCGGGCTTGGTGATCTCCACCGCGGGATGGATGGCGGCCACGTTGTTGTTGATCTGGTCGTTGTTGTCTTCTTTGAAAGTGCTGAGGTCCGCCAGCCCTTCCACCTTCAGCCAGATGTCTTCGAATATCTGCTTGCGGACGGGCGCTTTCAGCACGAAGGTGTTTTCCATCCTTTTATAGCTGTCGCCGAAGATCACGAACTCCGCCTGGGGATTGAACTGGAAGGCCCAGTCGTTCTGCGGCCTGTTCTTCAGGCCTACTTTGGCGGTCACTTCGTTGAAGGCCTGTTTCACGTCCGACTTCTCGAATTCGTATTTGGAGTGATCGTACCCGTAATAGTGCACCTGGTTGCGGTTGTATCCCAGGCTTCCGTTGATCTCGAACAGCGGGGAAAAGTAGGTGCCCGATGCCAGCACGTTCACATTGGAATAGTCCTGGTTTTCGATATCGCCTTTGGAGGAGATGTAATTGAAGAACACGCCGAAGTTGTATTTGTCTGCCCGGCCGCTGCCAAACCCTGCCTGGATGAGCGGGGTGGAGTAGTTGCCGTAGCCGAGCTTCACGAAATTGTTCTGGAGGTGCAGCGCTGAAGTGTCCCGGCCGAGCGCCAGCGGTTTGATGGGCACGGGCTGGTACATGAAGTAAAGGTTCAGCGCGGGCACCTGGTAGCCTAGCTGCGGGCGGGCTGTATCCTGGGAAGGCAGCGAGGCCGTCAGGTTCAGCTTGGCCGCATCGCGCAGCTTGGGTTGGTATTTACTGATGATGTCTATCGTTTCCTGCTTCAGGGAATCTTTCTGCGCGAAAGCGCCCAGGGGCAGTACGGCGAGTAAACCAAGGATATATCTGATCTTCATGTTTGTCATCATTTAATTTTAGAACCTGCTTTTTCTTCCGCTTCCACTTTCGCGAGCTTTTCTTTGGCTTCGGCTTTCAGCTCAGGTATCGGGCAGTTTTCCGCGATGCTCTGGAAGGTGGCTTTTGCATTGAAGTAATCTTTCTGGCGGTGATACACATCGCCCAGCAGGATGTATGCGCGGGCCGTCCATGCTTCGTATGAGGAAGTATTCTTGATCACGTCGAATCCGGCTTTTTCGGCGGCGGCCAGGTCGTTCTTGTCCAGGTAGCTCTTGGCTATGTTATACCGCGCTTCGGCGCCGATCTCGGATTTGGTAAGGCCGGTCACGATCTTGTACTCTTCGATCGCTTCGTCGTACTGCTGCTTCTCCTGCAGGGCCTTGCCCAGGTAAAAATGCCCGATGATCTGGTCGTCCGTACTGATATTGGATGCGCTCAGCAGCTGCTCGGCAAACTGGCTCACTTCTTCCCAGTGCTTCAGCTGGTAATGGCTGCGCAGCAGGCCGCGGCTGGCCGCGAGGGTATTGTCTTTCGTGGTGGACATGCTCTGCAGCTGCTGGTAATAGCCCAGCGCTTTTTCGTAGTCCTTCACCTGGTAATAATTCATGTAAGCGGCCTGCAGGGCGCTTCTTTCGGCAAACGGGCTGGCGCCTTTGGTGAGCACGAACTCGTAGGCGGGCAGCGCGTTCTCGTAATCCTTTTTGTTATAAAGGCATTCAGCTTTGTAGAAGTTCGCCTGCAAAGCGAATTGCCCGTTGGGGAATTTCTGCAGGTAGTTGTTGAAAGCGGTCACAGCGCCGGTGTAATCCCCGCTGCTGAAGCGTGTTTCGGCGGCAGCATAGCTGAGGGAATCTTCCGCAGTGGCGGATACGGATCGGCCGGTGGATTTCAGCAGGGCGAGATAATCGTCTGTTTTGCCCTGGTCCACGTAAATGGTGCGGATGTTCTGCAAAGCGGTATTGGCTTCGTTGGAAGCGGGGAATTTCTCCACCACCTGCCGGAAGTACCCTACCGCGGTATTATCCTGGTCTGTGTTAAAGTAAGCCAGCCCCAGCTTCAGCAGCGCTTTCGGCGCATTGGGGCCTTCGGGCTGCTTTTGCAGGATGTTCTTGAGGTGGGGGATGGCGTCGCTGAAACGTTCGTCGCTGAGGTATGTGTCTGCGATCTCCATTTCCGCATCGTTGTTGAAGCCGGAATTGGGGTATTTCACGGCGAGCTGTTTCAGGAGGTTCAGCTTTTCGCTGTGTTTGCCCTGTATGCCGAGGATGATGCTTTTCTGGTAGGTGGCGTAATCCGCGCCGGGCTCGTTGGCGGCGATCACACGGTCGTACAGGCCGGTGGCTTTCGGGAAGTCGCGCAGCATGTAATAACAGTCGGCCGAGCGGAGCAGCGCGTCGTTGGCGATACGGCCGGCATTGGGCCCGCTGGCTTTCTGCGCGCTTTCGAAATACGGCAGGGCGCTGGCGTACTGCTCTTTTTTGAGCAGGCTGTAACCCATGTTGTAGCTGGCGTTCTGCGGATTGGCCTCGCCGGATACGGGCGTGGTGCCGGTATTGAAATATGCCTGGAGGCTGCTGATGGCTTTATCGGTATGCCCCTGGCGCAGGGCGATCTCTCCCTTCCAGAACTGCGCCAGCTGTACCAGCTGCGCATCGTACGGG
>CBFHAF010000688.1:0-3018 GCA_965653435.1 uncultured Chitinophaga sp. | reverse complement strand
ATGAGCTACAACGGCGACCTGAACGAAGGCACTTTCTATTACATCGGCGCCGCCTATTATCATTTCAACAATCCCAAGGTTTCCTTCTACAACGATTCGGAGGTGGAACTGGATGCGAAATTGAGCTTCAACCTGGGGATAACCATCCCCGTTTCGGAAAGGGTGAAAGTGGTGGCGCACTACAACCAGGTGCACCAGGGCGCCTACTCGGAGTTTATCGGCGGGGCGCTGCTGGGTTACGGGCTGATGGACCAGGGCCTGGAGTCCGACAGGGGCTTTTACGGCGGGCTGTTCTTCCGCTGGAACGACGCCGTAGTGCCGGTGATCAGGCTGGATATGGGCGCTTACGAGATCGGGATGAGCTACGATGTGAACATTTCAAAACTGAGGACCGCCCGCCAGGCGATGGGCGGCTTCGAGGTGAGCATGGTGTTCAAGAACTTCCTGAACAGCCGTAACACTACGCTGAACAGTGTTACCTGTCCCAGCTTTTAGCGCCGCTTTGCAAAACTTCAATTCAGGGGATGGAACGGGCCGTTTTTTTGACGGCTATATGAGAATGAGGGGGTTCTGTTAACAAGCGTTAAATTTTTCAAAAAAAGCACAATTTATCCACACAATTTGGCTCGCGGTTTGTTATCTTTATAACAGAACCAAAACCAGAAACATTTGGCTAATATTTAAAAAAATTATTATCTTTGGATACTATGTTAAGAAACTCTACTCTCATCTTATTTATTTTGCTCTGTACCTTGTCCTTACCGGCCTGGTCCCAAAGCAAATCCCTTCCTGAAACTACGGAAGGTGCGAGTAAAGTTGTTAAGGCATATCCTAACCCTGCAACCAGTAAGATTTATTTCGAAATCCAGCGTAATAACGACAAGGTTTACGAGATTATTGTATACAACTTCCTTGGTAAGAAAGTGGATCACATTAAAAATCTGGCTGGCCGCACCGAAGTACCCCTCGACAACTACTACAGCGGTTTATATATTTTCCAGCTCCGTGAGAAGAACGGTACGCTGGTAGAATCGGGGAAATTCAACGTCGTCAAGTAACTTATTCTTTATACAGCCAAAAAGGCCGTCCCACCCCGGGACGGCCTTTTTGATATTATTTTACCTAAACCCTTCGGAGCAAGGATAAAGGTAGGTGAGAGCCAGGTGAAAGCAAGGTGAGCACTTCCTGAAGAAGGTTAAAATATCATTAGTTCTTACTGCACTTCCACGATCAGGAATTTCAGGTAAGTGGTGTTCTCGATATTCCAGAGGATGGGATGGTCCTGCGCCTGCGTCTGGAAAGTAACCTGCCGCAGCTTCTTTTTCGCGTCTTTCGCCGCCATATCGATCGTTTCGAGGAACATGGAGGGGTTCACCAGGTTGGTGCAGCTGGCGGTTACCAGGAAGCCCCCGGGCCTCAGCAGCTTCATGCCCCGCAGGTTGATCTCCTTGTAACCCGTGATCGCCTTCTGGATGTTCTCCCGGCTTTTGGTGAAGGCCGGGGGGTCCAGGATCACCACATCGAATTTCTTTTCTTCTTTGGTCCATTGCTTCAGCTGGTCGAATGCATTCACTGCCTGGAACTTACAGATGTCCTGCAGGTTATTCAGCTCTGCATTGCGGCGGGCAGTGGCCACGGCATGCTCGGAGATATCAAGCCCCAGCACGCTTTTGGCGCCGTAGTGGCCGGCATGGCAGCTGAAGGTGCCGGTGTAGCAGAATGCTTCCAGCACGTCCGCCCCTTTTACGATATGTTCGATCTCGCGCCGGTTGTCCTGCTGGTCCAGGAAATAACCGGTTTTCTGGCCGTTCTCGATGTCCACATGGAAACGGAGGCCGTTTTCGTTGAGGATGATATTTGTATCGAAAGGGGCGCTGAGGAAACCTTTCTGCTGGGGCAGGCCCTCCAGTTCGCGCACGGGCACATCGTTGCGTTCGTAAATGCCTTTGGGGGAGAATATTTTGTTCAACGCGTCCACGATAGCGGGCTTCCAGCGGTCCATGCCCAGGGCGAGGGTCTGGATCACGAGGTAGTCGTTGAATTTGTCGATAATAAGGGCGGGCAGCTCGTCCGCTTCGCCGAACACGAGGCGGCAGTTTTCCACATAACCGATCTTTCTGCGGTAATCCCAGGCCTTTTGCAGGCGGTGCAGGAAAAACCCCTCATTGATCTCTTCTTTGCGGTCGCGGGTGAGGAGGCGCACCAGTATCTGGCTCTGCGGGTTGATGTAGCCGCGGCCCAGGAAAGAGCCGTTGTGCAGGAATACGTCCACCGTATCCCCCGCATTCACTTCCCCTTCGATCTGGCCCACTTCATTCCCGAAAATCCACGGATGCCCGAGCAGCACGCGGTTCTGTATCTTCTTCTTTAAAAAAACTTTAGTCATTTATTGTAATTCGAGCGCAAAAATACAACTATCATTCTAAAAGAAACGGATGCCATGTTATTAGGAATTACTATAATAAATTGACTGCTTTTTCTGCCAAATTGTCCCGCCGGAGCGCTTGGCAAAATTATTGACGGTGGTACCTTTGCAGACAATTTATACCATCATGACAGAAAAAGACAAAGATATGCAGGCAAATGGGCAGTCATTGCCGAACGATATGGACATTAACGCAGACGAGAACCTGAGCGGGTCCACCCATCTGAATGATGCCTTGCCTGAAGAGGATGAATCGGAGAAATTGCGTGCAGAGCTGGAAGAACTGAAGAAAAAGTACCTGCTGCTGAACGCGGATTTCGATAATTTCAAGAAACGCAATGCCAAGGAACGCATTGAGCTTATAAATACAGCCAACAAGGAAGTAATTATCGCCTTACTGGATGTGCTGGACGATTCCGAAAGGGCCGCCAAACAGCTGGAGACAGCAACAGACGCAGACGCCGTGAAAGAAGGCGTGATGCTGGTGTTCAACAAGCTGTACAGCGTGCTGCAAAGCAAAGGGCTGAAACCTATGGACAGCCTGCACCAGGAATTTAACGCAGACCTGCACGATGCCATCACCGAAATACCCG
>CBFHAF010000687.1:0-3026 GCA_965653435.1 uncultured Chitinophaga sp. | reverse complement strand
AGCGCACCGTCTAATTTTTCTTTGGGGATAACATCCTCGCGCTTCTCGCAGCCGGCCAGCAGGGCGCTGGCGAATAGCAGCATCACAGCGGATCTTTTCAGTAAATTTTTCATTGTGTGGTTTGAGGTTTTATGCGGCAAAGATGCGGCGCGCCCGGAAGATGAGGGCGCTGTTTTAACGAATGCGGGTAATGGGTTAACGAAAACAGGATAGAGGGTAAGGTTTTTTGTTTTGACAGATATTGAACAACACAAAGCTGTAAAAAAGCGCTTCGGCAACCTAAATGCCGGAGAGCTGAAAATCAACACGGGAAACCTTCTTTATTTATGCCTCCGGTCGACACAGGCACCGATGCCGGGAATATCCATGCAATGGGTATACGATCGGGCGGTAAGGTGCTGTGCGTTTTTGGTAAGATGCATCTTTATAAATGCAGTGCATGCTTTCCATCCTGGAAATCCATATGAATATCTCATTGGTATGGAAGATGGAGTTACTAATATATGCCTGATCTAAAAAGTGCGGTAAATTGGCTATAGCCCCCACTTTACAGGTACAATTTTTGCCCGGAAATCCACCAGCAAAACAAACTCATCATGCAAGAACTCCCCGTCATCATCAAAAACCTGAAAGAGCTCATTAACGGCGGCCATGCCCATGCTACCTTTGAGCAGGCCGTGAAAGAACTGCCCGCTGAACTGCAGGGCCGGGTACCTGAAGGCATGCCTTACAGCATATGGCAGCTGGTAGAGCATATCCGCATCACGCAGCTGGATATACTGGAATTTTCACGCGATCCCGGCTACGAATCGCCAAAATGGCCGGAGGGCTATTGGCCGGAGGAACGTGCTCCTGAAAATGCAGCCGCCTGGAAAGAAAGCATTGCACAGATCGCCCGGGACCGCAAGGCGTTCATTGAGCTGCTGGAGGCGCCGGGAGCCGATCTTTTCACGCCTTTTCCGCATGGCACCGGGCAAAACCTATTCAGGGAAGCCATGCTGATAGCGGACCATACCAGCTATCATACCGGGGAGATCATTGTGCTGAGAAGGTTGATGGGCGCCTGGCATTAAAGGTCGGTCCAAACCACCGTTACCCCAAGCTGCTGCAGGTCGTCGATGTGTTTTTGTAAATGGAGGATGAAGCCCTCGGCTACTAGTACGTCCTGCCGGGTCAGGCGGGCTAATGCTTCCTGCGGTCCGGTTTTCAATAAACTGCAGGATAAGCTGCGGGATGTTCAACTCCATTATAAATATCTTAAAACTGTGTTCACCCGCTCTTCACGGGTGCCTGTAACTTCCAGTACATTCAGATCAAGGCTAAAACAATCATCTATCAGTATTTCTCTCAGCCTTTCATCGGCATCGGACCTCAATTTGCCGTTTTCGGATTCAGGCACGGCGATGCGCCTGTCAATGGGGATGAATAAGATAAGCTCCAGTGTTGCCAGCGTTTCCATGGCCCGGTTTAACCAGGCGTTCAGATCGAAAGGAGAAGCATCCTCCATACTTAAAGCATATGCAATAAAATCCAGGGGGCTTCGGTCAAGGATAACATTTTCATCACTTTCTGCAATTGACCGGAGGGAAAACAAAAACTGTCGCTCGAAATCTTCAAGCGAAGGAACAGCTGCGAACTGGTAGCCTCTTTCCTCCAACTGGAGATACGGCTCGGCTATCATTTCATAATTGGGCAACACGCCGGCCAGATCTTCAATCAGCGTGGTTTTCCCTGTATAATGGGTTCCGGAAACTGCGATGCGCATAATTATTTCCTCCTGGTATAACCCAATACGATCGCGTTGTCTTCTTCCGTCATCTCCCCGCAGATGGTGATCCCGATGCCGGGGCGCAGCCTGTCCGCGACCTGTTTAAAGTCCTGTATGCCGAGTGTTAGGTAAGCCAGCTTATCCATTTGCAGCAGGGGAGAAAGATCGGTCACCCTGGCCCCGCATAGCTGCAGTGCAGACAGTTTTGTAAGGCCGGTTAGAAAAGCAATATCTGTTACATTGGTATCATTGAGGTTCAGCGACACAAGGTTCTTCATGCCGCCCAGCTCCGCGAACGATGGGAATTGTTTGCCATTGACATCCAGCTCGGTAAGCTGGCGGAGAGCCGCCACCTGCGCCAGGTCTGCCACTTCTGTTTTTTCTATGCTCAGCGCTTTGAGCTTGGAAAGCTGCTGCAGTGCTTCCAGCGAAACAACAGGTGTGTCCGAGAGCGAGAGCTGTTTCAGCTCTTTGAGCCGGGCAAGCGGTGAAATGTCGCGCACATTGGTTTTGCTGATATAGAGTTTGTTCAGCGACGATAATGCTGCAAGCGGCGAAATATCCTCCACGGGGTTGGCGCTCAGCAATAATTCCCGCAGGCCGGTGAACCGCGCCAGGGGCTGCACATCCGTGATGTTTTTCCTGATCAGGTTAATGTTTTTGATACCGGCCAGCGCGGTAAAACTTTGACCGGGACCGATAATGCCCTGCCAGTTGGCATCGAGCGATACGAACCAGGTATCGTAGTCTTCCTCATTTGCGGCTGCCGCGGGCGGCTTGCTGCCGAAAGGAAGCTGAAGGCCTTTTAACGCATCAAGAAAATGACTGTTGGCGGGCTCTTTGATCAGAAAGCTGCGGGGCTCGTTATCTTCTTCGTCCCCGTTTATTTCTAATGTATAGTTGCCGTTTTTGACGTGGTGGAGGATGAATTCCATGAATCCCGCAAGGCTGGGGGCGATCACAAACCGCGTGTCTTCATCCCTTCCGAAATTGATCACCTGCCCGCTCACGCCGTCAGGGCCCGGATCGAGGTCTATCCCGAGGTTGTTGCCGCCGTAGTCTTTACTGATGGGAATGTAACGGGTATTGACATATTGTTCTTTACTGTGATTGGCGGGAACGGAGGTGATACCGGTATCGAGCGACGCCGTGGAACCGGCGAGGCTTTCCCAGGTTTTCCATTCCGCCAGCGCCTCATCGATGCTGATGAAAGGCAACCCGAAAAACAGGCCCGCATTGCCGGATTCACCGTTATGCA
>CBFHAF010000686.1:0-3039 GCA_965653435.1 uncultured Chitinophaga sp. | reverse complement strand
TCTCCTCTCTGAAAACGGAACAGGTGATATAGACCAGCCTTCCGCCCGGCTGCAGCAAAGGCGCTACATGTTTTGCGATCTGTTTTTGCAAAGCAGCATATTCAGCAATACGTTTCTCCGAAAAATAATGCAAGTTTTCCGGTGAGCGCCCCCAGGTGCCGGAACCGCTACAGGGTGCGTCGAGGATGATGCCGTTGAAACGGGGCAGGCCGGTGACCGGCTTTGTAAGGTCTATCACTTTTGCGTCGTAGTTTCTCAGGCCCGCTTCCGAAAAGCGTTTGCGCAGATTTTCGAGTATGCTGGCCCGTACATCGCTGGCGGTAAGCTGAATCGTGGGCTCGATGTCGTAAAGGAGGATGGACTTGCCGCCGCTGGCCGCGCAGCAATCCCACCAGCGTTCACGGGCTTTGGGCTTGAAGCGGAGGCCGGTTTCCTGCGAAGACAGGTCCTGCACTTCGTATGTACTTTTATCCGGCAGCAGCTGTTCCGTTTTGGTGCCGTTCGGCAAGGCAATAGTATGCTCCCCGATTGTTTCATGCACAACAGCGGCAGACTCCAGCAAACGCAGGATGGCGGCCTTTTTGCCGGGGCGCGCGCGGATGTAGAGCTTAGGTTGCTGCAGATAGGATAAAGTGAATGTTTCCGGCTCAATGCCTTCAGAAAGATGCGCCACGAATGGGAAAGCAGAGGCGGCATCCCAGGTTAGCCCAAGGAACCGCAGCTTGTCTGCAACAGTACCGGCTATACGTTCATTCCACTCCGGTTTAAAAAAACCAAGCAATGCGTCGGGGGCTTGTTCGCAGAGGAAAGCACCGAGCAGCATCCTCTCTTTTACATCCAGCTGCTGCTGCCATTTGCCGAGGCGGAAGAACTGGTACACCAGCTGCTGTATCCGTTTGCGGTCGCGGCTTCCCATGTGGGGGCGGGCTTTGAAGAAATGCTTCAGGTAATGATGCAGCGGCAGGCTGCCATCGTATTCATCCACGATACCGGCAGCGGTATTCAGGTAATTTTCCCAGCGGGTCATAAAACAAAGATAGGAAACGCTTTCATGAAGCGTTTCCTATCGCCTATGCCGCTGATTTTTTTTCATATAACAAGAACACTATTACCAGGCAGCGGCAGCAAATTTGGGGCAACAAACGGGTTGCGAGTTTAATATTTTCTGTATGGGATGGTTCTGTTTTCTGTTCTCCGGTCCTGTTATTTCGATAGTCAGGTTTTCACATATTCATCTATTCACAAGCGTCGAAAAAATCTAAAGTTGGCAGAGGTTATGAGTATTGCACGGCGTTTTCCGGGACCAGTATCCGATACCGGATGTAGAAATTGGACGCTGCGGGATCGCGTTAGTTTAATCCGCACAAAAATAAAATTCCGCGCAAACTGTTGTTTTTCATGAGGTTGCCGCCAGCAGGACGTTCTCATTGTTATTTCGTATCTTATAATTCCTAAACCCGCCACTTATGCGTTACTGTTCCCTGATCTTACTATTGTTGTTCCCCTTCGCGGCTGGCGCCCAAAACGGCAGCGATAATGCCCGCAAGGTGGAAAACAGCCTTACCAGCTGGGTGATCATTGAAAATGAACCGCCCGCCCGCTGGAATATCGAAGAACGCTTAAAAGTCCACAAGGTGCCCGGTATCACGATCGGCGTTATCCGCGACTACAAACTCGAATGGGCAAAAGGTTATGGGTATGCGGACAAGGAAGCAAAGATCCCCGTCACCCCGCAAACCCTTTTCCAGGCCGCATCTATCAGCAAATCACTGAACGCCGTAGGCATCCTTAAGCTCGTGCAGGAAGGAAAGCTCAGTCTTGACGAGGACATCAATACATATCTCAAAACCTGGCATCCTTCAGCAGATTCGGGGAAGATCACCATCGCCAACCTGCTGAGCCATACGGCGGGCCTGAGCGTGCATGGCTTCCCCGGCTATGAGCCCGGCGATACGCTTCCGACCGTAGAACAGATACTGCGCGGCGAAAAGCCGGCCAACACACGCGAGGTAAAACCGCTGTTCGCGCCCGGCGTAAAGATGCAGTACTCCGGCGGAGGCACCACCGTTACACAGCTGATCGAAACAACAGTAACAGGCATCCCCTACGATCAATTCATGCGGAAAGAAGTGCTGGACCCGCTGGGCATGACGGGCAGCTTCTACACACAGCCCGCGCCGGAGGACAAAAAACCCCTGCTGGCAACAGCATACAATATGAAAGGAGAGCCCATCAAAGGGAAATACCACGTTTACCCCGAAATGGCCGCCGCCGGCCTCTGGACCAATCCCACCGATCTTTCTAAATACATTATCGAAACACAGCTGGCCCTGGAAGGGAAATCGGCTAAGGTGCTGAACCAGGCTATGACCAAAACAAGGCTGACGCCCTATAAGAACAAGAATTCAGCGCTCGGGGTGTTCCTGATAAACGGGCAGCAATATTTTAATCACAACGGCGGCAATGAAGGCTTCCGTTGCGTGTATTATGGCAGCCTTGAAGGCGGTAACGGTTTCGTGGTGATGGTCAATTCGGATAACTTCGAGATCATTCATGAAGTGACCCGTAGCATTGCTTTGACCTATGGTTGGGGAGATGATTTTTACAAGCCGGAAAAAGTGACGTCTGCCCCGCTTCACACCGATTCGTTACGGCAATACACCGGCAAATACAACTTCAGGACGGTTAACCTGAACGTGGAAGCGAAAAACGGGCAGTTATTCGTAACCTCAAACGACGGCCCGCCCATGCGCATGTATTATACCACCAACGGCGATTTTGTGCTGCTGGAAGAACGGGGCCGCATCAGGCTTGTGAATGGCGACCTCGTGGCGTCCGACGGCGGGGAATCGATTACGTTCAGGCGGCTACCCTGAGAGCCCGCACTGCAATAAATACAAAAGGCCATGACACGCGTCATGGCCTTTTTCAGATATACGTTACTGGTAGATTATACATTGATCAGCGTCTTCACCGGGTCTTTACCGAACAGCAGCTGTTCAGGGATATCCAGCATATCATTCACGCGCACCAGGAAGC
>CBFHAF010000685.1:0-3050 GCA_965653435.1 uncultured Chitinophaga sp. | reverse complement strand
GCCAGGTGGAATTCAAGGCAACGGGAAAGCAGATACTGGAGCCCGGCTGGAAGGAAGTGTACGCCAACGATGCGCCCGCGCAAAAGGAAGGGGAGGAGCAGGAGGAAGGCGAAAAAATATTGCCGGTATTTGAAGTTGGCGAAAGCGGCCCGCATGAGCCGCGTATCCACAAAGGCAAAACTTCGCCGCCCAAGCCTTACACGGAAGCCACTTTGCTGCGCGCGATGGAAACGGCCGGCAAGCAGGTGGAAGACGAGGAAATGCGCGAACTGCTGAAAGACAACGGCATCGGCAGGCCCTCTACCCGCGCGAACATCATCGAGACACTGTTCCGCAGGAAATACATCGAGAAAAAAAAGAAGAACATCTTTGCCACGCAAACGGGCATAGACCTGATAGATACCATCCAGAACGAGCTGCTGAAAAGCCCCGAGCTCACCGGCAACTGGGAACGTAAGCTGCGCCTGATCGAAAAAGGGGAGTATGCCATGGAAACCTTCAAGCAGGAGCTGATCCAAATGGTGGTGGACCTTACGCAGGAAGTGAAGAACAACGCCGGCAGGTCCATCACGATCGCGCCGGAAGCGCCCCCGGTAAAAGAAGAAGAGCCCAAACCAAAGGCGCCAAAGAAACCCGTTGAGCTGGACAGCCTGCAATGCCCCAAATGCAAAACCCACCCGGTAAAAAAAGGCAATACGGCCTACGGTTGCGGTAATTTCTCCGTCTGCGGGTTTAAGATCCCTTTTGAAATATTCGGCAAAAAGCTGAGCGACAAACAGCTGGCAGACCTGCTTACCAAGGGAAAGACCGGCAGGATCAAAGGGCTGAAGCTGGAAGGCGGGGAAGTGGAAGGCAGGCTGGTGCTGGATGGAGCCTTTGCAGTTGCAGTGGAGAAGGGTTGAATGTTATGACCGGCTTCCGATCCTTTTGAAATACAATATCGTACCGGTAAGCCCGCCATGCGGCTTCAGCGCGAAATCAGGAATGAGGCCCGCTTTCTCGTAATTCATTTTTTCATACAAGCCCGCCGCGCCTTCGTCTTCCGCGGTATCGAGCGTCAGCAGCGTTTTGCCGCGCTCTACGGCGATCTGTTCCGCGGCGGCCAGCAAGGCACGGGCTATGCCGCGGCCGCGGTGTTTCACGCGCGTCATCATCTTCGCTATTTCTGCGCGGTGCGGCTGATTGTCCGGGCAATCCAGCAGCAGTGTAACCGTTCCGGTTAGTTCCTGCCCGTCGTACGCGCCCAGCACTACCCGTTCCCCGCGGTCCGCCGCGGCAAGGGAAGCTTCCCAGAATGCAACGGCCTTTCCCCGCGAAAGCGGGTGCATAAAACTGACCGAGCCGCCATGTGCCACGGTTTCGATGATGAGCTCCGCCAATGCCCCTATAACGTCGGGCTGGCTGTGGAGCGGAGTGATATGGATATCCGGTTGCATGTGATAATTAATGGTTCCAAGATAAGCATTTACCGGGCTTGTTTCAGTCGGCCGCTACTTTATACGACGGGTCTTCCAGCACATTCACCTCGATAACCGGGGAAGCATTTTGCAGCAGCTGCCTGCAGTCTTCGCTGAGGTGCCGCAGGTGCAGCGTTTTACCGGCCTGCCGGTATTTGGCCGTCAGCTTGTTCAGCGCTTCAATGCCGGACATATCCGCTACGCGGCTTTCCCTGAAATCAACGATCACTTCCGCAGGGTCGCCGGCTGCGTCGAATTTTTCCAGGAAAGCGGTAACAGAGCCGAAGAACAGCGGGCCGTAGATCTCGTAATGTTTTACGCCGGCATCGTCCGTATACTTTCTTGCGCGGATGCGTTTGGCGCTTTCCCATGCAAATACCAGCGCGCTGATGATCACGCCGATCAGCACCGCCAGTGCGAGATTGTGCAGCCAGATGGTGATCAGCGCCACCAGTATGCCGGTAATGATGTCCTGTTTGGGCATTTTATTGATGATCCTGAAGCTGCCCCATTCAAACGTTCCTACGGCCACCATCATCATCACACCCGTCAGTGCGGCCATCGGCAGCCGTTCAATTACCGGCGCGCCCACCAGCACTACCGCAAGGATGGTAAGCGAGCCTATGATGCCGCTCAGCCTTGCCCGCGCGCCGGCGGAAAGGTTCACGAATGTTTGCGCGATCATGGCGCAGCCACCCATCCCGAAAAAGAAGCCATTAAGAATATTGGCGCCGCCCTGCGCGATGCATTCTTTGTTGCCGCGGCCGCGGTTGCCGGTGATCTCGTCTACCAGGTTCAGTGTAAGCAGGCTTTCCGTAAGGCCTACTCCCGCCATGATGAGCGCATAGGGGAAAATGACCTGCAATGTTTCCAGGTTGAATGTTATACCCGGTACATGAAAGGGCGGAAAGCCGCCGCTCACGGAAGCGATGTCTTTTACGGTCCTGGTATCTATACCCAGCCCCTGCACCAGCAGGAACACGGCGATGATGGCCACGAGCGAGGCCGGCACTGCTTTGGTGATGCGGGGGAACAGCCACACGATGGCGATGGTAAGCGCCACAAGCCCGGCCATGGTCCACAGTGCGGGGCCGGCCAGCCACGAACCGTCAGCCATTTTAAATTGCCTGAACTGTGAAGTGAAAATGATCACGGCAAGCCCGTTCACAAATCCATACATCACCGGCTGCGGCACCAGGCGGATGAACTTCCCCAGTTTGAAAAGCCCGGTCAGTACCTGCAACAGCCCGGCCAGGGCTACCGCGGCAAAAACATATTCCAGCCCGTGAGACTGCATCAGCGCGATCAATACGATGGCCGTTGCACCCGCTCCGCCGGAGATCATGCCCGGCCTTCCGCCGAATACGGCCGTTACAAGGCCCATGATGAATGCCGCATATAATCCGGATAACGGCGGGAAACCCGCGAGTATGGCAAAAGACAGCGACTCGGGCATCATGGTCATGGCTACGGTGAGCCCGGCCAGTATCTCATTCTTGTAATTTACTTTCTGCGACAGGTCGAACAGGTTCAGGTATGCCTTCATGGTATCCGGTTAGGGCGCAAAGCTAAAAATAAAAAACCACTGTGGCA
>CBFHAF010000684.1:0-3056 GCA_965653435.1 uncultured Chitinophaga sp. | reverse complement strand
TTCGTGCTGATATTGCAGAACACAAATAAAAAAGCCCTGTTTGAAGGCAGGCATACGAAAGAAAAATTAAAGCCGCATAAAACACAATGTTTATGCGGCTTTCCTGTTTTTGGGAGCAGGTGATTGCCATCTGCACAGAAGTTAAAAAGAAGCCTCTCCCCTACAGCCCGATCTTCCCATACGGCACCCTGATCCCTTTCACACGGTAATAGTAAGGGTCCATCCAGGCGCCTTCGCAGCTTCCCAGATCGCATCCCGAGAAATTGAGGCAGTACGTCAGCAGCAGCTCCTGCCGGCCGTTGTCGAACTCGGGGTGCACCACCGGGGTATAATACCGGGCGTATTGCCCTTTGAAGTATTCCTGGATCGTATATACTTTCACCGGCGTGGTGAACGGGCCTATCGGCGAGCTGGAAGTGGAGATATAGATGTTCCGGGTGGTTTCGCAGTTGAAGCCCTGATCCATCGTCATGTGGATGTATTTGCCATTGAGGTAAGCCACGCTGTTGGATCCTTTGCCGGTGGTTACCTTCGCCGCCGGGCCGGGGCTGGGGCTGCTGGTCCAGGTGCTGCCGTTGTAATATTCCCATTGCAGGGGGTTGTTCACGGAGAAACGCGCCACGTGGATGTAGCTTTCGTAATTGAAGCTGATGCCTTCGCTCCCGAACGCATATACGTAGCCGTCGCCGGGCTTCACCATGCCCGTCGAATAATTGATCACCGGTGTGCCGCTGAAGCCGTTCGGCATGAAGCGCTCGGATATCCATTGCGTACCGGTGCTCTGCGTGAGCCGGTACAGGCTCTGCCCTGTTGCGTTCAGGCCGCTGCCTTCACCGCATTGCACATACACCTTGTCGCCGATCTCGATGCCGGGGCCGGACCAGGTCCACTGCGTACCGGGTTGGATATTAAAGATCTGCTTCGGTTTGCCGGATGTGCTGGTGGTGATCGTCATGTTCGGCGCATCGTTGGGGTTCCAGTTCGTTTTTGAAGGCTGTATGATCACGGAGTTGCTGTAACTGTGAAAGGCGCCGCAGCTGAACATGCCGTTGGGCTGCACCTGCGAGCCGTCCCAGGCGTCCTGCGTTACCCATAGCACTTTGCCGTTGTTGCCGCTCCAGGTGAGAGGGATGGTATTGCCCTGGTCGAACGCGGAAGACCCGAGGCTGGCGCTATTGCGGTGAAAGAAGCGCACCACTTCATCGTCGCGCCAGGTATCCGCGGCAATGGCGCTTACCGTCCACTGCTGCTTCGTGTCGTTCACGGCGGTTTCCTGTATCACTTTCGCGCCGTTGGCCGTGGAGCCGCCCTGTACGGACAATGCGAGCCCGTTGCCTTTATTGAAGATCTTGTACTGCCCGTTGCCGAGGTCCTGCATGCGCCAGAGCTGCTGGTCGGCCAGCAGGGGGAATGCGGCGTACTGCTGCAGGATGGTGCCGCTGGCGCCGGTACCGGAGGGAACGTCCAGCAGCTTGCCGCTGAACAGGTTGCGGAGGTGGTAATACTTCACGCCGCCCGAGGTGGTCTGGTAGATCACGTGCCATTTCTGCCAGTTGTCCATCTGGCCGGCCGGGCCTGAGAACTGCCACTGCTGCAGCTGCGCATTGTCTTTGAACTTCTCGTTGTGCGTAGGGCTGCCGCCTGTTTCCAGGTACTTGCCGCTTTTAACGTTGGTGATGGTCACCGTGGCGTAGTCCGGCACGGCCAGCAGGGCTACGGATAGTTTGGTGTTGTCCAGCGTAACGGGCTCGTCCGTCAGCGGCTGCCGGCAGGCGGCTGCCGCAAGCAGGATACACAACATGGAAAGGGTCTGTTTTTTCATAACACGTATTTATATTGATGAACATGAACAAGCAGAGGCTGTTAGCGGGTGCAGGCGGGTCTTTCACGGGTGCTGTACGGCAGATGCTGTTGCCGGGCCTGCAGATAGGGTATCAGTTCACGTGGCCATGCGGGCCCTTCCATGTAATAAGACACGCCGGCTGCATCATACCGCCACTGGCATCAAAAAAATGGGGCCGTTCCGGCAAATAGTTGCATGCACTACCCACCGATCATCTCATTTATTATCTTTATCGTCCCCGGCCTTTATCCGGGTCCACTTATGAAACTGACCTTTTTTATTACCTGGCTGGCACTGGCGGTTGCCGCGGCGAATAACAGCCATGCGCAGTCAAAGCCCAATATCATACTGATCATCGCGGACGATCTGGGCTGGAACGACCTGGGCTGTTACGGCAACCCCGTTGTCCGCACCCCGCATATCGACCGGCTGGCGAAAGAGGGCATAAAGTTCAATAACGTGTTCGTGACCGCCAGTTCCTGCAGCCCCAGCAGGAGCAGCATCATTACCGGCCGTTACCCGCACAACACCGGCGCCGCCGAGCTGCATACGCCTTTGCCCGCACACATGACCTTTTTCCCTGAAATACTGAAGAAGAACGGGTACTACACCGCGCAGGCGGGTAAATGGCATGAAGGCCCGCACGCCCGGAGAGCTTACGACACGCTGGTGTCCGCCGCCAGGAGCGGCGTCGGCGGCGAAGAAATGTGGCTGCCTTTGCTGAAGGACCGGCCGAAGGATAAACCTTTCTTTTTCTGGTTCGCCGCGCTGGATGCCCACCGCCCCTGGCAGGCGGACGCTTCCCTCCCGCCGCACGACCCCGCCAAAGTGATCGTACCGCCCATGCTGGCGGATACAAAAGAAACCAGGGAAGACCTGGCTGCTTATTACGACGAGATCGCCCGGCTGGACCGTTACGTCGGCGAAATAAACGCCGAGCTGCAACGCCAGGGCATCGCGGACAATACGGTGATCATTTTTATGTCAGACAACGGCAGGCCCTTCCCTGGCAGTAAAACCAGGCTGAACGATGCCGGCGTAAAAACGCCTTTCATCGTAAAATGGCCCGCGGGCGTTAAAAAAGGGAAGGAATGCAATGAGCTTGTAAGCGCCGTTGATATTGCGCCTACGCTTCTCGAGCTGGCCAAAGCGCCGGCAGCGCCTTCCATCCAGGGAAAAAGCTTTACATCGTTATTGAAGGAGCCAGGGAAGC
>CBFHAF010000683.1:0-3059 GCA_965653435.1 uncultured Chitinophaga sp. | reverse complement strand
CAGCATGATCGGTCTCTTTATATCAAAAATACTAAAAAAATTAGCAAAACTAACGCAGTTAGCAAAAAGATTTTAAACTTATTGGCACGATGACTGTAGTTATATATAGAACCAATCACCCAAACTGCCATGAAACATCCGGATTATCTCAAAGAGGTGCTGTTGCTGGCATTGCTGTTCGGGCCGATGATCTACCTGGGCATTATCTGGCCCGGCCTGCCTGCGACCATCCCGACCAATTTTAATCTCAACGGGGTTCCCGACGGGGTTGTGGAAAAGCGGGAATTCCTCCTGCTCATGATCTTCCTTTTCTTTACCAACGGCTTATTATACGCTCTTTTCAGGTATATTCCCAAGCCCTTCAGCGAGCTGGGCTCTATGGAAGGCGCAGAAGACCACCTGCCGCAGTATTATAACATCCGTTTCAAGATCCATATCTACCTCGCCGTGTTCACGACGATCGTTATTTACCTGGTAAGGGCCGGGCGGGAAATTTTCCTCGAGAAATGGGTATTTGCAGGGGTCGGATTGCTGGTTGCGGCCATCGGCCTGTACCTGCGGAACCTGAAGCCGAATAATTTCGTCGGCGTGCGTACGCCCTGGACGCTCCAGAGCGACGACATCTGGGTGGAAGTGCATCATATGGCCAGCCGCTTATGGTTATTCGGCGGCATAGGCATAATTGTAGCCGGTATTTTCCTGCCGATCATCAGCGGGGTATTCCTGTTTATTTTCGCCGCAGGAGCGCTGGCAGCACTACCTTACATTTATTCTTACCGGTTATTTTATAAAACCCACGGCTAAAACCGGGGAACATACCGCAGGAAAATGGCAAGCGTTCCTGCAAAACAAAAAAGTAAGAACGGGAAGGGCCTGTTCTTACTTTTTTTGTCAGCGGGTACCATAGCCGGACAGTTCGATCAGCTTGCCCACATCCAGGATGATGATCTTCCGGCCCTTTGTATCCAGTATGCCGGCGGTCTTGAATTCTTTCAGGAAACGCACTACGTTCTCAATGCCGCTGCCTACCATATTGGCGAGGTCGTTGCGCGAAACGTTGATGATAACAGGTTCCTGCGAAGCAGGCTCATCTTTGAACTTCTCCCGCAGAACGATCAGCGCAATGGCCAGCCGTTCCTTCACGGAGCGTTGCGCAAATACCGAGATGCTGTTCACCAGCACGGTAAATTCGTGGCTCAGCGACTTCAGGAGCATCCTGGAAAGGCTGCCTGAATTCTCCAGCGCATGCAGGAAATCTTCCTTCGGGATCAGCCCTATCAAGCTTTCTTCCAGCGCAGCAGCGGAGTCCGGATACCGTTCATTGGAAAGGATCGCATGATACCCCAGCAGTTCCCCGGTATTGGCCACGTAGATGATCTGCTCTTTCCCGTTCCGGTCAACCTGGTATTTCTTTACTTTCCCCCGGATGATGAAGAATAATCCCTGCGGCACGGTGCCCTGCCTGAACAGCACCTCGCCTTTTTTCAGCTGCAGCTCGGTCATGTTTGCGCACAGCGCGGCATATTCTTCGGGAGGAAGATTGTTTAAAATGAATTGGGTGGAAAAGTTCCATTTGTCGATCGGAAACAAGCCTGCCAAGCTCATAACAAAAACGGTATTTCGTTCAGGGAATTGATATTTATCAATTTTACGATTGATATAATGCTGCGTCAGCGGCCGGTATGTAAAGGTAACTTTGCAGCATGAGAATATCAACTGTTTCGCGTCCGCGAATACATTTCACCAGGAATCATGAATGGATCGACTTTAACGGAACGGTGGGCTTTGTAGGCGTTTCGGCCTTCAGGCTCAGCGGCCTGAGCTATATCGACGGCATACGGTGGTGCAGGCCTGCAGGCGTGATCGAGAAGGGGGCGCTGGTGGCCGAGATTTTCGCGGGCGACCTCATCCTGCCTGTATGTGCGCCTGTAAAATGCCGGTTCCTGGGCAGGAACCAGGGCCTTGGCAACGGATTGAACCTCATCCTTGAAAGCCCGCAGGACAAAGGCTGGCTGTTTTTCATAGCTCCTTCTGTTTTCGGAAAACAAAATGATATGCTGCTTTCTCCGGAAGATTATCAGAAGCTCATCCGCACAAATACCTTTTAAACCGATCAATTGTACAACCCGGCGATGCATACAGCCTGCTTTAGAAACGATGCCAGCTTCGACTGGTTATACCCTGAAAATATACAGAAGCTCTCCCGCCGTCACTGGACGCCGCTGAGCATTGCAAAAAAATCCGCCCGCTTCCTGGCAAACGGGCCGGGAAAAAAGATATTGGATATTGGCAGCGGCGTGGGCAAATTCTGTATCGTGGGCGCCAACTTTTTCCCGGATAATTTATTTTATGGCGTTGAACAGCGGCGTGAGCTGTATGATCAGGCACTGGCTGCGAAAACGTTGACCGGCATTCAGAACGTGGATTTTATACATGGCAATTTTACACAGATGGAAATGGGGGAGTACGATAATTTCTATTTCTACAATTCCTTCTTCGAAAACCTGGATGAACAGGGCCGGATAGACAACCTGCTCGAATATTCCGTGAGCCTGTACATCTATTATTCCCGTTACCTGTTCAGGGCACTGGATGCGCGGCCATCCGGCACCCGGCTCGTTACCTTCCACAGCCTGGAAGAAGAAGTGCCGCCCGATTACCAGGTAGTGGAGGCTTCGCCGGACCTGTTGATGAAAATGTGGATCAAGCGGTAGTGAAAAAACACTGCCATCCAACAATATGTTTATTCCTGCATTCTTTAAGGCCTTAAAAAATTACAGTTGGGCACAGTTCGGTAAGGACTCGCTGGCCGGCGTCATTGTCGGTATCGTAGCATTGCCCCTGGCTATAGCATTTGCCATCGCTTCGGGCGTTTCACCGGAGAAAGGTTTGTATACCGCCATCGTGGCGGGCTTCATTATTTCCGCTTTCGGCGGCAGCAATGTGCAGATCGGCGGGCCAACCGGCGCTTTTATAATAGTAGTGTACGGCATTGTGCAGGCGCAGGGGCTTAGCGGCCTGGTGACCGCCACTTTTATTGCCGGGATATTCCTTGTGTT
>CBFHAF010000682.1:0-3065 GCA_965653435.1 uncultured Chitinophaga sp. | reverse complement strand
TGATTTAGTAGGGCTTTAGTAGTGCTTTAGTAGGGATACCGTAGTAGAACCGTAGTAAATCAATTTAAACAAAATTCTATATGTTTTCCTGTTCCCCTGGAAAACCACACCCGACACAAATGAGTGTCTGGTGAACAAAACCCTGTTTCCCCCGTTGATGTAAGAAACCTTACCGTTATGAAAATAAAGATCCCCACGTTTGCCGCAGTGGTTGTGTTTGCGCTGGTCTGGCTTTTTTTCGGCATCAATCACCTCGTGAATGCCGATACCCTGGCTGCGATGGCGGCTACCGTGCCCGGGGGCACTTTCTGGATATATTTCACCGGCGTATGCATGATACTGGCGGGTATTTCCATGATCGCCGGCAAATGGACGCGGGTGGCCTGTTACCTGCTGGCGCTGATGCTGGCGGTGTTCGTCGTGGTGATACATATCCCGGAGCTGATCAAAGGGAACCTCTTCGCGCCCTTCAACATCCTGAAAGACCTGGGGCTGGCGGCGGGGGCCATTATCATAGGCAACGTCAGGGGTCATATCAAACAATTGGGGCAGTGAAAGAATTCACCGCCCCCTTTAATTTCGACCATATCCTATGAAAAACCAATCCGAATGTAATACCCTTTTAACTCGCCCGCACACTGCATTTCACGGAACGCAGCTTTTAGCCTATAACCGGCATGTTCCTTCGTGTATCCGGTAAAACCTTTGCCGCTGGTATATTTCATTGCCGAATTTGATATTTGATCTTTATTTTCGTTGCCCTGCGGCTGAAATACCCGCATATCATCAACCTGTTAATTATGAGAAGCATGTACAAATCTTTGCCGGTATGGATTACCGGGCTATCCCTGCTGGCCGCCATGCCGGCCGGGGCACAGGAAAAAAAGGAGCTGACCTTCGACCAGATCTTCACCCGTCCCGTATCTATCACAGAACCATTGCCGGTAGTAAAAGGCTGGGCCAACAAGGACCATTACATCGAATCCCGCGGCGGCCAGGCACTGTCCGTTGACGTTAAGACCGGCAAAACTGCGCCCTATACGCCACCGCCTGCCACCGGCGCCACCGTGAGCGTAAAAGGGAAGGACGTATATGTTCAATATCCCGGAGGAACGGAAGTGCGGGTGACCAACGACGACGCGGAAGAAAAGAACCCTACCCTTTCACCCGATGAAAAATATGTGGCCTTTACCCGCAACAATAACCTGTTTGCCGTGGAAGTGGCTACCAAAAAGGAGATCCAGTACACGACAGACGGATCGGACGTGATCTATAACGGCTGGGCTTCCTGGGTGTATTACGAGGAGATCCTTGGCCGCCCGAGCCGCTACCGTGCTTTCTGGTGGAGCCCGGACAGCAAAAAGATCGCTTTCATGCGCTTCGACGATTCCAAGGTGCCCGTGTTTCCCATTTACAGCGAAACAGGCCAGCACGGCTTCCTGGAAAATACGCGTTACCCCAAGGCCGGCGATACCAACCCCGAAGTGAAACTGGCCGTAGTGCCCGTTACCGGCGGGAAGATCACCTGGGCGGATTTCAATGAAAAGGACGACCAGTATTTCGGCCAGCCCTTCTGGAGCCCCGATGGCAGCGCCCTCTGGGCCCAATGGATGCCGCGCGAGCAGAACAACCTCATCATCTACGCCATAGACCCGCAAACCGGCGCCAAGAAAGCCTTGTACGACGAAAAACAGAAAACCTGGATAGACTGGTTTACCGATATCTACTTTTTGAAGGACAATAAAGGTTTCATCGTGAAAAGCGATATTTCCGGCTGGGACCACCTTTACCTGCACAATATGGACGGCAGCCTGAAGCAGCAGCTTACCAGCGGCAACTGGCGCGTGCGCGAAATACTCCTGATCGACGAAAAGAAACAGGCCGTGTATTTCACCGCCCGCAAAGAGGCCACCACCCGCTTCGACCTGTATAAGGCTGACCTGAAAGGCGGCCAGCCGCAGCGCCTTACATTCGGCGAATTTTCGCACGATGTGAAGCTGAGCCCCGGCGGCGATTACTTCGTCACCACTTACAGCAACCTGAACACGCCTCCGCGCATGGCCCTGCTGAACGAAAAAGGCAAGGTGATCCGCGAGCTGGGCAATGCCCGCGGCGCCAATTTCGACAGCTACAAGCTGGCGCCCACTGAGCTGAAAACCTACACCACCCGCGACGGGCTTACGCTGCCCCTTACCATCATCTGGCCGCTGAACATGGAGCCCGGCAAAAAATATCCCGTACTGGTAAGCATTTATGGCGGGCCTGACGCAGGCACCGTATACGATACCTGGCGCGGCAACCTGGCGGCCCAATGGTATGCGAAGGAAGGGCTCATCCAGGTGGCGATAGACAACCGCGCGGCCGGCCACCTCGGTAAAGCGGGCATGAACTACATCCACCGCCAGCTGGGCAAATATGAAATAGAGGATTATATGGACGCCGCCAAATGGCTGGGCACGCAGCCCGGTGTGGACGCCAGCCGCATGGGCATTACCGGGGGCAGCTTCGGCGGATACATGAGCTGCATGGCCCTTACCTACGGCGCGAGCGTATTCACCCACGGCATGGCCAACTTTTCCGTAACAGACTGGCAGCTGTACGACAGCCACTACACCGAACGTTTCATGGACCTGCCGAAAGATAACGTGGAAGGTTATAAAGTGACCTCCGTGCTCACCCACGCCAAGGAATACAAAGGCCTGCTGCGCATCGTGCACGGCACAATGGACGACAATGTGCACCTGCAGAACACTATCCAGCTGGTGAATCTTTTCCAGGACCTGGGCAAACATTTCGAGCTGATGGTATATCCCGGTGAGCGGCATGGATGGGGCGGCGCCAAAGGAGCGCATTCCCGCAACGAAACCTACCGTTTCGTGTATGCCAACCTGTTGCAGAAACCCCTGCCCCGGTTTTTCCAGGGCAGCAACTGATAAGCCTGCCTGCATACAGGCAACAAAAAAGCCCCGGATTTGATCCGGGGCTTTTTTTTATAAGCAGTTTGATGACTTAGGGGCAAAAAAACAGGGCTGCAAGAATACAGCCCCGAAAAATTTTAACCATAT
>CBFHAF010000681.1:0-3066 GCA_965653435.1 uncultured Chitinophaga sp. | reverse complement strand
ATACTCGGTGGAAATGTCCTTGTCGTCGAAAGACACGAGGTTGTGGAAACCCATGGTACGGCTGTAGAAGTCCACCCAGGTATTCATTTCGTTCCAGCCTACATTTCCCACGCAATGGTCCACATACTGCAAACCTGTGCTGGTGGGATTGTATTTGCTTTCCCAGGTTTTGTACCCGGGCAGGAAAGGCCCGTTGTAGTTCTTCCTTTCCACGAAAATATGCACGGTTTCACCATAGGTGTGAATGCCGCTGCGCACTACCTCGCCGAATTCATCTTTCTCTACAACCGGCTCCAGGAAAGGCTTTGCGCCTCTTTTTACGGTTTCCTCGAAAGTTTTACGCGCATCTTCCACCCAGATCGCCAGCACCTTTACACCATCGCCGTGATTATCCACATGCATGGACATTTCATTGCCGGGGCGCAGCGGCGTGGTGAGCACGAAGCGGAGCTTGTTCTGCACCAGCACGTACGACGCGCGGTCTTTCACGCCGGTTTCAGGCCCGGCATACGCCAGCGACTGGAACCCGAAAGCAGTTTTGTAAAAGTGTGCGGCCTGTTTGGCGTTGCCTACGTAAAACTCCACGTAGTCCGTACCGAGCAAAGGCAGGAAATCCTGCTGTTCCTGCACCGGTGTTGGTTTTACTGCTGCACTGTTCATAAAAAATGGATTGGTTTTTAAAAAAAGATTGTTTTGGTGTATGATGATCTGCGTTTATACCAGGCTCAAAGCATACAGGTGCTTATTGATAAAATCGATCTCTTCCGGCGCCAGCTTGATGTTTATCGCCTTTGCGTTCTGAATGGCCTGCCCTGCGTCCCTCGCTCCTACCAAAGCCACGGTGATGCCCGGCCGGTCGATGGTCCAGCGGATAACCAGCTGTGCCAGCGTTGCGTTCTTGCTTTCCGCGAGCGGCTTGATGAGGCCCAGGAATGCATTGATGCGGGCGATGTTATCCGGCTGGTAGAACTTCGTTGTAGGCCGGTGATCGCCTGCTTCAAACTTGTGGCCCGGCCTGATCTTCCCCGTGAGGATGCCCCTTTGCAGCGGGCTATAGGCCAGGATGCCTTTGTTGTTCTCTATGCAATAAGGCACCAGTTCTTTTTCGATGCTGCGTTCCACCATGCTGAAGGGCACCTGGTTGGAAGCCAGGCTGATCACGGCGTCTGCCGTTCTCATCTGTTCCACGTTGTAGTTGCAGACGCCGGCTGCGCGGATCTTCCCCTGCTCCTGCAAACGCAGTACCGCTTCGAAGGTCTCTTCAATGGGCGTCGTTGCGTCAGGCCAGTGGATCTGGTAGAGGTCGATGTAATCCGTTCTCAAACGCCGGAGGCTTTCCTCGCATTCGCGGATCACGCTTTCCTTTCCGGCGTATTTGTAAATGTCGATCGCCTTGCCGCTGTTGTCTGTACTGCTGAAGCCGAAAGTGCCTTTGTTGCCTTCCCAGGTCATGCCGAATTTCGTCAGGATCTGCACCTTATCGCGCTGAATGCCTTCCAGCGCTTCGCCAACAATCTCCTCGCTGGTGCCCTGGCCGTAGATGGGCGCAGTGTCTATCGAAGTAACGCCCTGGTCTACAGAGGCCCTGATGGCTTCCTTCGCGTCCTTCCTTTCCGCGCCGCCCCACATCCATCCGCCAATGGCCCATGCGCCGAATGTAATAGCCGATACTTTTAAGTTGCTTTCTCCGAGTTGTCTGTATTCCATGCTTTGATTTTTCCCTAAAAATAATACCGGGAATTTTATTCCGCCCAGCTCATTACATATTGCTGGTCTTCTATGCCGAGCGCTTCTTTTGTGATCTGTAAAGGATGGAAAGTATCCACCATCACCGCCAGCTCTTTCGTTTCCTTCGCGCCGAGGCTTTTCTCCACCGCCCCGGGATGCGGGCCGTGCGGTATGCCGGCGGGGTGA
Source organism: uncultured Chitinophaga sp. (assembly GCA_965653435.1). Classification (GTDB taxonomy): domain Bacteria; phylum Bacteroidota; class Bacteroidia; order Chitinophagales; family Chitinophagaceae; genus Chitinophaga. Next base: position 1,152 of record CBFHAF010000681.1, on the reverse strand, counting down.
AGGGTGATCATGCCGCGGGTTACGTGCTTGCGGCTCATGAAGTCGCCATCCACGTAATACAGCACTTCGTCGCTGTCTATATTGCTGTGGTTGTAAGGTGCGGGCACGGCCAGCGGGTGATAGTCGAACATACGCGGGCAGAAAGAGCATACCACGAAATTGTGCCCTTCGAAGGTCTGGTGCACAGGCGGCGGCTGATGCACGCGGCCCGTGATGGGCTCGAAGTCGTGGATAGACAGTGCGAAGGGATATTCACATCCATCCCAGCCCACCACGTCGAACGGGTGATGGCCGTAATGGATGGGATACATGATGCCTTTCTTTTTCACGAGTATGGTGAAATCTCCCGCCTGGTCGATGGTTTCAAGGTTTTGCGGCTGCCGTATGTCCCGCTCGCAGAAGGGCGAGTTTTCGAGCAGCTGGCCGTAGGGGCTGAGGTACCTTTTCGGGAAACGCAGCGGGCTGAAAGATTCCACGATAAAGAGGCGGTTTTCCCGGTTGGAGAATTCCACCTGGTAAATGGTGCCTCTCGGTATTACGATATAATCGCCGTAGCCGAACCGCAGGTGCCCGTACTGGGTGTGCAGGATGCCGCTGCCTTCGTGGATAAAAAGCAGCTCATCCGCATCTGCGTTCTTGTAGAAATAATCTTTGGTGCTTTGCTGCGGCGCAGCCAGGGAAATATGGCAGTCGCTGTTCACCAGTACGAGTTTGCGGCTTTTGAGATAGTCCGTTTCCGGCTGGATATTGAAGCCCTGGAAGCTGCGGTGCTTCAGCATCTTTTCCTCCGCAACGGAAGGCGCCACGTTGTAAGGCTCGTCCACTTTGATGATCTCCGTGGGCGGGTGGCAGTGATACAGCAGGGAATAGTGGGAAGAGAAACCTTCCGTGGAAAAAAGCTGTTCCGAGTACAACTTACCGTCCGGCTTACGGAACTGTGTATGCCGTTTATGCGGAATCTGCCCTAATGTGTGATAATGAGGCATATCTGGGTTTATTAAATAAATAACAAGTATCCGGCCATTTAGATGACAAAATCAGGAATTAGCCCAAAGGCTGGCCGGTAAAGCGGGAGATTATAACGCCGAATCCATGGCGAGCGTGGCCATGAGGAAGCAGTAATTGCACTGGTTTTTGTATGTAAGCGAGCTG
>CBFHAF010000680.1:0-3066 GCA_965653435.1 uncultured Chitinophaga sp. | reverse complement strand
GGCTTCATGCATTTCCTGATGCCTAAAATGCTTATCGCCACGGTGAGTTACCTCACTTTTGTGGCGCTGAACAACTGGCTGGTCCCTTTTTTCTTTGAGAAGAAGGACGGGCTTGCCTGGGGCATTATCCTGGGCCTGGGCGTACTGTTGTTTTACTGGGGCATGCTCACCATCGCCTTCACCTGGCGTTTCGGGTATATCCTGGGTTACCGCAGCCTGGGCAGCTTTTACAACATCTGCGGCTGGCGTGCCTTTATCGTGACCTTCACGGCGGTACTGTGTTACGTGGTATATCACCTTGTCAAGCTGCTGTACTTCAGGTTTATGCATGATGTGCTGGTAGAAAAGAAGATATGGAAAAGGATACCGTCGGACGTGCTGCTGCTGACCATGCTCTGGATCATCCTGATTTTTTTTATGGCGGCAGACAACCGGCCGGCCCGCGTGCAGCTGGTGGGATGGGTAGGCCTGGCCTATATCATCGCTTATGTCGGATACCGCCGCTTCGTTTTTGAGCCGCTTTACAGGAAAGAGCAGCCCTTCAAAAAGCTGTTGCCCGCACTGGCGCTGATCGCAGGATCTACCTCCCTGTTCGCCTGCGTTGCGGCGGACGCGGCTACCCGTATCAACGCCATGGCTTCCATTAATGTGGCGATCATTTCCTTCAATATATTGCTCGTGATACCCCTTGCATGGGGCGTATCCTACTCCCGCTTATCGAGAAAGAATGAGGTGTTGAACCTGGAGAAAGCGCTGGGTCGTTCTTCCGCCAATCTGGACTTCTTGCGTTCCCAGATCAACCCTCATTTCTTATTTAATGCATTGAATACGCTGTATGGAACGGCCCTCCAGGAAAACGCCCCCCGTACCAGCGAAGGCGTGCAAAAGCTGGGGGACATGATGCGGTTCATGCTGCATGAAAACAACCAGGAGAAGATCGAGCTGGACAAGGAAGTGGGTTACCTGCAAAACTATATCGCGCTGCAGAAGCTGCGCACGCAGGCTTCGCCCGATATCAAGATAGAAGTGAACATCAACGAAGCCGATTGTGAGCACGACATTGCGCCCATGTTGCTGATACCTTTCGTGGAAAACGCCTTCAAGCACGGCATCAGCCTGCGCAAACGTTCCTGGATCGTGGTGTCGCTTTCCTGCGATAAGGACCATATCTATTTCGACGCCTATAACAGCGTGCATCCCAAGCCGGACAACGACCCGGAAAAGCACAGCCTTGGCATCGGCCTGGCCAACGTGCGCAACCGCCTGCAGCTGCTGTACCCCGGCCGCCACGAGTTGAGCATCCGGGAAACCGCCAGCGAATTCTTTGTTCACCTGACCATCAAAACGTCCAGGTAAAATGCCCGCCGGGCGGCAGAAAACGCATGCCGGTGAAAATGAACATCACACGCTGGTATGATATTAACAGGGAGCCTGGTATGGCCCAGGACGGAGGAATGCTGGAGGATAGACGGAGGATAGACGGAGGAGAAGCATAGGTAAAATAGTATCACAGCATCCATTATATACTTTAAATGAACAAAATGGCTCAACAGCAACAACCGGAAACCGCAGAACAGAAACCCTATGAGCCTGACGGCTTTACCCGCTTCCTCTGGTGGCTGGCCACCGCCGATGCGGACATTCTGAAACAATGCCAGGCAGACCGCGAGCGGTACCGCATCATCGGCATCGCGGTGCTGGTTACCGGGCTGTTTGCCGCGCTGGCCTGGGGATATTTTTTTTCCACCGTGGTGGATGACGATATCGCCATCATTGGCCTGGCGCTCTTTTTCGGCTTCGCGATCCTGTCCATAGACCGGAGCCTGATCGCCGCCATGCACCGCAACGGCGGCAAGCCGCAGTTCCTGCCCGTCGCTTTCCGCCTGCTGCTGGCCATTACCATCGGGCTGTTCATCTCCCAGCCCGTTGTGCTCATGCTGTTCAAAAAAGACATCCATGCGCAGATGGTGCTGGACCGCCAGGAGAAAATGGACAAGTTCCGCAAAGAGCAAACCGAATTCAACGCTGTCAAAACAAAGGATATCCGCCAGCACCTTGCCAATTACCAGAAACAATTATTGCAGAAAGAAGAGCAGGTGAAGGAATATAAAGACGGCTACATCCGTGAAACCGACGGCACCGGCGGCTCCGGCAGGATCGGTGAAATGGCCGTTGCCCGCGTTAAAAAAAGCGAGTACCTGAAAGCGGACGAAGAGCTGCGCAAACTCAAGAAAGAGCTGGAACCGCTGCAGCTGGAGCAGTCGGAAAAGCTGGCGCTGGTAAGAACGGAAGACAGCCTGAAGGAAGCCGCATACAGTGCCACGCTTACAGACGGGTTCCTGTCGCAGATTGAGGCGCTGAACAAGCTCACGGACGAACATCCGCCGCTGAAACAACGGTACCGCCTTATCGTTTTCATTATCACCCTCATAGAAGTGATGCCCCTGCTCACCAAGCTGCTGATGCCCAAAGGCGAATACGACGCCCGCCTGGCCGCGCTCACGGAGGGCAGTGTACAATCGTCGGAATTGGCGAAGGAAAAACAAAAAGAATTACAGGAGCACTACCACGAAGGAGCGGTAGCGGCAGACAAGGAAGTGATGGACCACCTGTTCCAGCTCACCGAAAGCCAGCGGCGCCGCGAAGCGGAAAAGCTGGTGAAGGAATGGGAACAAACGGACGGGCGCAGCTTCCAGCGGTTGTGGACCGCCGCGCGCCGTTTACTGCTCCTTCATAAAATGTAATTCACGTATCTTGTATACCATGACCATGACCGCCATTGCGATAGACGACGAGCCCGTTGCCCTGAGCGTGATACAGGCGCACGCGGCCAAAGTGCCATTTATGGAGCTGAGAGGCTTATTCACCAATGCCTTCGAAGCCATGGACTTTCTGCGTAAAGAAAAAGTGGACCTTATTTTCCTGGATATCAAAATGCCGGATATCTCCGGGCTGGACTTCCTCAGCAGCCTGCACGAGCCGCCCTTGACCATTTTTACCACCGCATACTCTGAGCATGCCGTGCAGAGCTTCGAGCTGGACGCGGTGGACTATCTCCTGAAACCC
>CBFHAF010000679.1:0-3068 GCA_965653435.1 uncultured Chitinophaga sp. | reverse complement strand
TGGCGGGAAGAAAAGCCGGGAAAGAAGGAATACCTAACTTTATATACATCTTTTTTACTGTCATGGAAAACAAGCATATCACCCTCATCGGTGCGCCCAGCAGCGCCGGCGCATATGGCCCCGGACAGGAAAAGGCGCCGCGGGCCCTGCGTGATTCAGGGCTGATCAGGTTGCTGGAAGACCGCGACATCCGCGTCAGCGACCAGGGCGATGTTGCCGGCTACCGCTGGAAAGTGGACAGGGAACATCCCAGGTGCATGAATGCCGCGATGGTGGCCGCTGTTGCCGGTGAACTGGCAGGGAAAGTACAGGCCTCCTTCCATGACGGTGAAAAAATACTCGTTATTGGCGGGGATTGCACTATTGAGCTTGGTGTTGTTGCCGGGTGCCTTCAAAGATCGGAAAACATAGGCCTCATATATTTCGATCTCGATACCGACCTGAACACGCCGCACAGCGTTGAAGACGGGGCGCTCGACTGGATGGGCGTTGCACACCTGCTGAATATCGGGGGAACGGAGAAAACGCTGGCCTCGTCTGGCAAAAAAACTCCGATGCTTTTGCCTGAACAGGTGCATTTTTTTGCCAACGGGAATATGACCAGTTTTGAAAAAGCGGTCATTCACCAGCATCATATGGCAGAAACCCCTGTACAGGAAGTTGCCGCCGACCCCGCGGGAGCCGACGCGAAAATATGCGCCGGCTGGGCAAAGGCATTCGATCACCTGCTGATCCACCTGGACGTGGATGTGCTGGATTACACCGATATGCCGCTCGCTGAAAACTACCGCAGGAACCAGGGCCTGAAATTCGACCAGGCGATGCTGGCACTGGGAGAATTCCTTAAAGCGCCCAATTGGCGTGTTCTTACCATTACAGAAATCAATCCCGACCATGGAGAAAGCGACGGGTCTACGCTCCGGATGTTTTCCGAAAAGCTGGCGGCAACACTGGACGATGCTTTTAATGCCGCCTGATAAGTTTATTCCAACTTACCCAGTGCCTGTGCAATCAGGGAGATATGCTCTTTTATTTTTACTTTTTGAAGGTTCTTCACTTCTTCCGCCCCTCCCAGACCCAGCAAGGGCACATAACCAAAACACTCATCAAAGGCCGGCTCGCCGGATCTTTCCCTGGCTTCGAAATACTGCGCGCCGTCCAGCTCATCGTTCACAAAATCCTTGTCAAGAACATCTTCCAGGAAATACTGGAACCCTGATTCGATCACTTTGGAAAGCCCGTGGCGCAGGTTCAGGAGAATGGTATAATTATTCTCCCAGATAATAAGATCGGCCATGCCGGTGGCAAACATGACCACCGGGTTCTTATACACGGGGCTGTAGACCTCCTTCAGCTGCTCTTCAAAATCCTCCGGGTTCACCACTTTCAGGTAGCCTCCGGCCATTGTACCGAAGCCTTGATCCTGCCAGAGCGAGATGAGCTTTGGGGGAAGCAGGGCCCTGTATTTTTCCAGCAGGGAGCTCCCGGGCTTATTCTCGGATTTGAAGTCATCCATATTGAGGTGTTTATAACAATATTTTTTTGATGCACGTTTTGCGGGGCAGATTTTAATGCCCGGTCAAGGCGGCTTTTAACTGATCTTACCCAACGCCTGTGCAATAATCGAAAGGTGTTCCTTTACCTTTACCTTTTGCAGGTTCTCTGCTTTTTCGGCACCGCCCAAACCAGGCAGCGGCACATAGCCATAACATTCGTCTGCCGCGAGCTCTCCCAGCAAAGCTTTGGCCGGCCGGAAGTTTTCCAGTTGCAGCTGCCCGGAGATGTATTCCCAATCCGTTATGATCTTATTGAAAAAAACGGATACTTTCCTGCCCACTACCTTTGCATGCCCGTGACGGACGTTGATGTACACAATACCTGAGTCCTCCCAAACAAAAAGACCGGCAAATGCGTCCCTGGCGAAGCAGGTGCAGGGCTCTTCAACCGGCGTATATATTTCCCGCAGGGTTTCCTGGTAGCCAGCAGGATCAACGATCCACAGGTAACCATCCATGTAGCTGCCCTCACCCTCCGCCAATAATGATACAAGCTCTTCAGGCATTAATTTGCCCAGCTGGTCCAGGCTTGCCTGACCGATGTTTTTTTTATGCTGCAAAGGGCCGCATTGGGCGTAAAAATTTTCAAGCATACCAGTTAAAAGAATTGGTTAAACTAAGTTCTTCCCGGCAAGTTAAGTTATATATCGGCTTTTTATTTTAAACGCCGTATTTCTTTTTCCACTCGTTGTACTGTGAATTTTTGATTTTCTTTAATACATCTTCTATCGACTTAGCCCAGTAGTTGCGAAAGCCGAAGCCTCCACCCTTACCGGTAACGCGCTCCGTGAGCAGCACCCGTTTATCGGCCATATTTATAAACGTGACAAATACATTCGCTGCCATCCCCGGGGAATTTTTCCCGGGCCATTGCCTGGTTGATGATGTTATATATTTTTTTGCCTAGCCCTTTATGCGCATAGAGGTGTGTTCCGGGCTGTGTTATGAGAAAAACGGCGAACAGGAATGGAAAGTAAAAACGGAAAGGGAACGAGGCTGTTATCATTTTAGTAAGAATGGGGTACTGAATACTGCCACCGGCAGGTTTCATAGTAAATATACGAATTTGAGGGAAGGCCGGTGGGGATACAAATAAAAACACCTTGCAAATTATTCATTTACAAAGTGCGATGCCATTAGCAGGAAGCGGACCTGCATTTTTTATTGATGCGTCCGGCAACCCTTAGCTGTCATACTTAATGAAGTCTGCATGTAAAACATTCTGTGTAATATTCCTGGAAAGGAGGCGGTGGCGGCTACCCCGGTTTTGTCCAGCCATTGCCTGTGGTTGGACTGGTCTGTATTCCAGGACGTATAACGAAAAAAGGAACGCGGATCAATGGCAAACTCCTGGCGTAATTCCAAGTGTTTCATCTTGTCAGGACCTATATTATTGTCGCAATCACCCCCTTAAAACGCCTCAAAACGCCCTGCTCTTTTACCTGGCTGCCGGTACCTTTGTATCGTTGCCGATATAAACTGAATCCAAAATTTAACAGTATGAAAAAGATC
>CBFHAF010000678.1:0-3088 GCA_965653435.1 uncultured Chitinophaga sp. | reverse complement strand
CTGCCAATCTCGATCCCGTATTTATCCTCAGAACCGGCAAAAGAACATTGAGCCCTTCCAGCGGCGGATGGGATGTGTTCTTCGACAAAGTGCCCACGCGGCCATACACCACCGAACTGGTGCAATTCGATAAACGAAGCGCCGGAGTTTCCAGCGAAGGTTCCCATACCATCATCAGGATCGGCGAGCTGAAAACAGCTTTATTCAAAGGCCAGCTGGAGATCACGCTTTACAACGGAAGCCCGTTGTTCAATATCGCCGCAGTCGTTTCCACCCCCCAGGATTCCACCGCCATCCTGTACGACGCCGGTTTGGTCTGCAAAAAAGGCAACTGGAAAAACATCGGCTGGGCAGACGTGAAAAATGAAATGCAATCTGCAACACCCGCACAGCATACACCCGCCACTGACCAGGAAGTAAAATACAGGACCATCATCGGGGAGAATGAGCAGGGCAGCCTGGCTGTGTTCCCCGCCCCGCATCAATATTTTTACCCGCTGGATGAAGCATTCAATCTGAAGTTTACCTGGTATGGCCATAATTACCTGGACCTTGTGCCCGATTTCGGCATCGGCATCAGGCAGGACCCCATCGGCGACAAAAGATACGTGCCCTGGTTCAATGCCCCGCCGGGCACTGAGCAGCGGCTGAATTATTTCTGCCTGATCGGCACCGGCAAGGCTGCCGGCACGCTGGACGAGGTAAAGAAATTTACGAACAACGATTCCTATGCGCCGCTGCCGGGATATAAGACCATGGCCAGCCATTTCCATAATGAATTCATTTCATCGGTGGTGCTTGCCGGCAAGTCCGTTCCTGAAAAGCCCGAGTTCGTGGACGTGCTCAAAAAAGCCGGCCTGAACATCGTAAAGCTGGCGGAATTCCATGGCCCGGGGCATCCCAAGGGGCCTGATACCCCCAGGCTGAAAGAGCTGCATGCCCTATTCGAGCAGACCAGGCGCCTTTCAGACACCGGCTTCCTGCTGCTTCCCGGTGAAGAGGCCAATAATTTCTACGGCGGGCACTGGCTGGCATTTTTTCCCAAACCTGTTTACTGGGTCATGTCCAGGAAAGCGGATGTGCCGTTCGTAACAGAAACGGCCGAATATGGCAAAGTATACCACGTAGGAGATAAACACGAAATGCTGAAGCTGCTGGAGCTTGAAAAAGGCCTTGCCTGGGTGGCGCATGCCAGAACCAAAGCCTCCACCGGCTACCCGGACAAATACCGGCACGAAGACTTCTTCAAATCCGACACCTACCTGGGCGCCGCCTGGAAAGCCATACCGGCGGACCTTTCATGGGAGACCTTAAGTAAAAGGGTGCTTCATTTGCTGGACGATATGGCCAATTGGGGACTTAAAAAACATGTGATCGCCGAAGCGGACATTTTTACGATCACCCATCAGAATGAAATGTACGCGCATTTGAATGTGAACTACCTGCAAATGGACAAGCTGCCGGATTACAACGATGGCTGGCAGCCGGTTCTGGACGCCATCCGGAACGGTAAGTTCTTTGTTTCCACGGGAGAAGTGCTGATCCCTTCGTTCAATATCAACGGAAAAGGGGCCGGGGAAACGTTGAAAGTGCCTGCATCCGGTAAAGCAACGGTTACCACGCAGCTGAAATGGACCTTCCCGCTCCGCTTTGCGGAAATCGTTTCGGGAGACGGCGACAAGGTATACCGCCACCGCGTGGAACTGGCCCAAACCCAGGATTTCGGGCAACAAACCTACCGCAGGCAGGTAAACCTGGCCGGGAGGAAGTGGGTACGGGTGGAAGTGTGGGATATTGCCGCCAACGGGGCATTCACGCAGATGGTATGGTTGTAGTTCGTTTGACTGAAGGGTTTGCGTTACTGAAAGGCGGCCATTGCCCCAAAAGTCCGTCATTGCGCTTTGCATTGATGAACCTTGTCCTTCTTTGCAATAATGGGCTTTGATCTCTGCAATGACGGGCCTTGCCGGCCGATCGGTTTATTATAGTGCCTGCGCTTATTTTTCCACGAACTCCTTGAGGTTCTTGCCCAGTATCTCCGTCCAGCCGCCGGTGAAGCTTTCGCGGGAGAAATCGCGGTTGTCCTGCGGGAAAGTTTCCAGGCCTGCATGCGTCAGTTTCACACGGGTACCGCCGCCCTCGGGGAACAGTTCCCAGGTGAGCAGCGATTCGCCGGGGAGGTCTTTATATTTCCAGGTATGCACGAGCTTTTTACCCGGCACTACTTCTGTAACGGTGCAGAGATGCAGAAATTCTTTACCATCACGGCCCTGGCCGGGAAAAGTGAATTCGAAGCCTACTTCCGGCCGGAAGCCGGACATCTCGAAATACCATTCTTTCATTTTTGCATGGTCCGTAATGGCTTCCCATACCCTGGCTGGAGGCACATTGTACGTGCGCTCCACTACAAGTGGTTCATGTTTCATATGAGCAGGATTTTGTTGAGCGTTTATTTTTTCTTTTTGCGGGCCGCCTGTTCTTCCTTTTCAAGGAAAGCTCCCAGCGCATCCAGCTTTTTGTTCCAGAAAGCGCGGTACTGGTCCGTCCATTCATTCACCTGTTTCAGCGCCTGCAGCTCCGCATGGCAATAACGTTCCCTGCCCTGCTGCCGGATCACTACCAGCCCGCATTCCGTGAGGATGCGGATGTGCTTGGATACCGCCGGGCGGCTGATGTCGAAATTTTCCGCCACCGCGTTCAGGTTCAGCGGCTTCGCCGCCAGCAGGTGAATGATCTCCCGGCGGGTGGGGTCCGCGATGGCCTGGAATACGTCCCTTCTCATAATTGCTCAGGTTAATTAGGTAACCTTTCGGTTACAAATATAAAGAAACCTTCCGGTTACACAAATATATTTTCAGTGCTCTTCCATCGCCAGGAATTTCCCCGTCAGCGAATGCCCCGCTTTCAGCAGGTCTGCCGGCGTTCCCTGGAAAATGACCTGCCCGCCCTTATGCCCTGCTTCAGGCCCCATGTCTATCACCCAATCCGCATTCCGCACCACGTCCAGGTTGTGCTCTATCACGATCACGGTATTGCCGGTGTCTACCAGGCGGTTGATCATTTTCAGCAGGTGCGCTATGTCCGACAT
>CBFHAF010000677.1:0-3095 GCA_965653435.1 uncultured Chitinophaga sp. | reverse complement strand
AGTGTTTCCGGCACTTTGGTGGCTTCGTCGATACTGTAGCTGGAGAGGAAGTTGACTTTCGGCGGGCCGGCGGTGCCTTTCCGGGTGGTGACCACGATCACGCCGTTGGCCCCGCGCACGCCATACACGGCCGCGGCGGCGCCGTCTTTCAGGATAGAGATGTTTTCCACTTCCGTTGCGTCCAGCCCGTCGAAAGCGAACTGATCCACGATCACGCCGTCGATCACGTAAAGGGGAGGCAGCGCTGAACCGATGCCGTCATAGGCCCGGATGCGCACGCTGGAGGAACGGCCGGGCTTTCCTCCCCCGGCAGTCACGAATAGCCCCGGCGCGCGCCCCGCCAGGGACTGGGACAAGGTAGCCACGGGAATTTCCGCTACTTTGGCGCCGCTTATGGTACTCACGCTCTGGAGCACGTTGCGTTTGGTATTGGAACCGTATCCCACCACTACTATGTCGTTGATAGTGGTGCCGGCGTTCTTCATCCGGATTACGAGGTTATTTTTGCCGTCTACAGCTACTTCCTGCGTTTCCATTCCTATATATGACAATACCAGCACGTTCGTGCCTTCGGGCATGCTGATGGAAAAGGCGCCTTCCGCGTTGGTGGTCGTCCCGATCTTCCGGTCTTTTACGTGGATAGTAACCCCAGGCAAAGCTTCGCCCTCCTCGCTGGTAACTTTCCCGGTCACGATCCGGTCCGCGACCTCTTTCCCGGCCGAAGACGCTTTCCCGGAAACGATGATGACGCCGGTTTCTTCGATGAACCGGTATTTCAGGTTTACAGGCGTTAATATCCTGCCAAGCGCTTCGCTAACGGGCATGTCTTTGAACTGCACGTTCACCAGGTGGCCGCCTGGTATAATATCGTTGCTATAGGCGAACCTGTACCCGGATTCGGCTTCTATGGCCTTGAAAACCCGGGTCAGCTTTACGTTGTTCAGGGATAAAGTAATGCGGGTGTTCTGTGAGTAACTGTTTGCACAGACCGTCATCAGGCTACCCAGCAGGAATACAGCAGTTAGTTTCATTGTTCGTAGGAATTTCGTTAACGGGGGCGAGCCAAAATACTCCCCCCTGTCATGAAGCTTTTTCATAACTTAGCTTTGGTTTTAAATTAATAATATGAAACAGCGCCCATCCGATGGACTGTTTCATTGATTTAGCCAAACAGGCAAATGTTCGAGCATTTGCCTTGTTTTTTTAGAAGATAGTGACAACCGGGTGGTCCCCCGGAGCGATCCTGTAGGAAAAATGCCGTGATTCGCGGAACAAGTCCAGCACCTCTGCCAGCCCTTCCTGCTCGAAAGTGCCTGTAAACCGGTAATTGCGCAGGCTTTCATCCGCTATCACCACCTGCACGCCATACCAGCGCTCCAGCTTCACAGCAATAGACGCCAGGGTTTCATCCTCAAAAATCAGCTTGTTATGTATCCAGCCCGTTTCCGGGATGTCGCCCCCGCTGGTGCGCACCACGTCTTTTACCTGGATTTTGTCCGCCCGCGGCCCGGGCTGGCGGCCGGGCGGTTCATCAGCGTTCCACCGGATTTTGTGATCTGGCCGCAGCACGACTTTCCGTTCCTCACGTCCCTTCAACGTCACTTCTACGATGCCATTGATGAGCACAGTTTCGGCGGAGCTGTCGCCGGCATATGAACGGACATTGAACGCGGTGCCTATGGCCCGGACGTCCATACTGGCCGTATGCACAACAAAGGCTGCATTGGCGTTATGTTTTACGTCGAAATACGCCTCACCTTCCAGGTACAGGTCGCGCCGGGCGGCGCCAAAACCTTTTTGAAGGCGGAGAGAACTGCCGGCATTGAGGCGTACGAAGGAGCCGTCGGGCAGGTGGAAGTTCTTGCGCTCGCCAAAAGAAGTTTCGTATACCAGGGCTGTGCCGGATTTTTTGTAATGCCAGGCGCCTGCCGCCAGCGCGACAATGGGAATGATGATGGCCACCCAACGCAGCAAAAGGCGGGAGCTCCGGTTGTGGTCAGGTTCGCGGAGGTGAACCACCGGCGTTTCATCTGCGGGAAGCATGCGCCTGGCCAGGCGGGCTTCCTGTTCAGCAAGGTCCGCCTGGGCCAGGGCGTTGAACAGCTCAAGGAACTGTTCCCGGGCGGCATCGGCCAACGCTTGATTGGCGGGACTGGCGGCACGGAATTCTTCCCACCGTGCCACCTCTTCAGGCGGCCCGCCTTTACAATAACGGATAAAAGATTCGTCTGCCAGTAGATCGGCTATTTCCCGGGTATGAAGCGGCATTTTGGTTGATTGTATAGAACGTAGAGCAACCTGCCTGCAATTTTTACCCTTCCCCGGAAAACTTTTTTTAGACTTGCGTGGCAAGCCATGCGAGGAGAACAGGCATCACCTCGCCGTATGAAGGATGATCTTTGCTGATGCCGGCACGCAGTTTCTTAAGGGCTTCGTGGATCTTGTTATATACGGTACGGTGGCTCAGACCGGTTTGTTCCACGATCTCTTCGTATGACAAGCCTTCGTAAAACCTAAGCAGGATCAGCTCTCGCTGGCGCGCAGGCAATGCGTTGACATGCAGCATGAGATACGATTGCGCCGAAGCATGGGACTGTTTGGAGATAAGCGTTTCCTCCGGCGTGGGCAACGGTACATCCGCCTCGCCATTCCAGGCAAGCGCGAGGTGCTGGTGACGGGCGCTCTTCTTCCAATCCGCTGAAAGTTTGCGCAGAAAAGCCATTATCAGGTATGACCGGACGTTGCGCGCCTGTTCCAGACTATCGCGTTTATCCCACAAATAGAGGAACAAATGCTGGATAGCATCCTTCACTACGTCCGCATCACGGATCTCCTTTAATCCAATGAACAAAAGAGCATGGTAGTACTTCCGGTACAACTTGAGAAATGCCTCCCTGTCGCCAGAGCGTAATCCCTGCCATACCTGCGCATCATCGTTCTTGATCAATGACATAAGTAAACCGGCTGATTTGTTATTGTTATGTAGCAACGTGGATAACTTTCAATGTCTGATAACGCCTGGTGGTTAGGATACCGACCTTTTCTATGGCATACTTTCAAAGAAACAGCATATGATTCCCCTTAGCTTTTTTGTC
>CBFHAF010000676.1:0-3097 GCA_965653435.1 uncultured Chitinophaga sp. | reverse complement strand
AAGGAGTGCCGGGGAAAGATTTCAGAAAGCAGAAAGTGGACATCATCACTTACACTGCCGTGATCTTTACCAGCCGGAATTCGGTAGACCACTTCTTCCGCGTATGCGAGGAGCTGAAAGTAAAAGTCTCACAGGATTGTAAGTACTTCTGTATTACAGAAGCCGTGGCGTTGTACCTGCAAAAGTTCATCCTCTACCGCAAACGCAAGGTGTTTTACGGGGCCGACGGCTCCACCAAAAGCCTGCTGGAAGTGATGAACAAACACCGGGAGAATGAAAAATTCCTTTTCCCGAGCTCAGACAGTCAGAAAAAGGACATCGAGGAGTGGCTGAAAGCCAACAAGTGCGAATATGCCACAGCCTCCCTCTATAAGACTGTTTCGAATGATGTAAAGGAGGTACTGACCAATACCGAATATGACATGATCGTATTCTTCAGTCCTTCCGGCGTAAAATCTCTCTTCGAGAACATGCCGAAATTCAAGCAGAACGGTACCCACATCGGGGCGTTCGGTCCTACCACTTCCGCAGCCGTGGAAGAGGCCGGCCTTCGCCTGGACGTGAAAGCCCCCGCACCGCAGGCGCCTTCCATGGTAGCCGCGCTGGAACAGTTCCTGCAAGGGCTGACCAAAAAGTAGACGTAACAAAAAATTTATAGAAAAGGGAGCATCCTGGTGATGTTCCCTTTTTGTTTTAACCTACTTTCGTACTGATTATTATACCATTAACTCGACCGATCCATGGCAAACCGTCTCGCAAAGGAAACCAGCCCCTACCTGCTTCAACACGCCCATAACCCGGTGGATTGGTATCCCTGGGGAGAAGAGGCGTTCCGGAAGGCCGAAGAAGAAAACAAACCCATCCTGGTGAGCATCGGTTACGCTGCCTGCCACTGGTGCCATGTGATGGAGCGGGAAAGTTTTGAGAATGAAGCCACCGCGAAGCTCATGAACGAGCTTTTCGTGAATATCAAAATTGACCGGGAAGAGCGCCCGGACATCGATCATATCTACATGGACGCATTGCAGGCCATGGCCGGCAACGGCGGATGGCCGCTGAACATGTTCCTGCTGCCGGACAGGCAGCCCTTTTACGGCGGCACGTATTTCCCGCCCCAAAAGGCCTACAACCGCCCTTCCTGGATGGAAGTGCTGCAGGCCGTGTCAGACGCATTCAAAACCAAGCGGAAAGACCTGGAAGAACAGGCCGCCAACCTCACACAGCATCTGCAGCAAAGCAACCAGTTCGGCGTCAATACGGTGGACCTCGGTTTGCCGAAGGACGAGCTTTTCACGCAGGCCCAGGCGGATGCAATGGTGCTGGCGCTTATGGGCCAGGCGGATAAAGAGTGGGGCGGGTTCGGCCATGCGCCCAAATTCCCGGGCAGCTTCGCCATCCAGTACCTGCTGCGGCATTACCGCGTGAGCAGGGACGAAGCGGCACTTAAACAGGCACTTCTTTCGCTGGACAAGATGATCGACGGTGGTATTTACGACCAGCTGGGCGGCGGTTTTGCGCGTTATTCCACCGACGAAAAATGGCTGGCCCCGCACTTCGAAAAAATGCTGTACGACAATGCCCTGCTGGTAGACACGTTGTGCGAAGCCTGCCAGCTCACCGGCAACCAGCGGTACGCGCAAACCATCCGGCATACGCTGGCATTCGTGCAACGCGAGATGACCTCGCCCGAGGGAGGCTTCTATACCGCGCTGGATGCGGATTCCGAAGGAGTGGAAGGAAAGTTTTATGTGTGGGAGGAAGAAGAAATTAATGCATTGCTGGGCGCAGACGCGCCCGCATTCAACGCATATTACGATGTGAGCCGCCATGGCAACTGGGAAGACGTGAACATCCTCTGGGCGCCGCGCCCGCTGGAAACAGTTGCGCGGGAGCACCATATGGCGCCGGCGGAGCTGGAAGCGCTGCTGGAGAGAAGCCGACCGAAACTCATGGCGGCCCGGGATAAACGCATCCGCCCCGGGCTGGACGATAAGATATTGCTGGGCTGGAACGCGCTGATGATCCATGCCTGCTGCAAAGCCGCAGCGGCTTTGGGAGAGGAGGCATATCTCGCCATGGCAGAAAGGGCCATGAACTGCATTCTTAAAAATATGCGCCGGCCCGGGGCATCCCCGGCGTTCTGGCATACGTATAAAGAAGGAAGCGCACGTTATCCCGCCTTTCTTGACGATTATGCCAACCTCATCCGTGCACTGGTCGCTTTGCAGGAAACCTCCGGCGACCTGGAGTGGATCCGCACTGCTGCCGGGCTGGCGGATTTCGTGACCGCACAATTCAGCGACGAGAATGCGCGTTATTTCTACTACACTGCAGAGGGGCAGGGAGATGTGATCATACGCAAGAAGGAGATCTACGACGGCGCCGTGCCGAGCGGCAACGCAGTAATGGCGCATAATCTCTGGCATCTTTCCGTTGTTTTCGACAGGAAAGAGTGGGCGGACAGGGCGCTGGCCATGACGGCCGGCCTTTCCCAGACGGTGGTCCGCTATCCCACATCCTTCGGGGTTTGGGCGGCGATGATCCTTCGGCTGGTGCAGGGCACGCCTGAGCTGGCGGTGGCGGGGCCGGCGTTCAGCGCGAAGATGCGGGAGCTGGGGAAATTGTACGTTCCTTACAAAGTGTTGCTGGGAGCGGAGGAAGATGTGGAAGGCATACCGCTTTTGCAGCAGCGGCTGCAGGCGGGGAAGACGCTGATATATCTCTGCAGGGATTACCAATGTGTTAAGCCTGTCGAATATATATCGGAAATAACTAATTTAATATGAAATTTGTTGTAAATTGCATTCCCTTTGATATATTAGCGCTTACGACAAAAAAATAACAGCAATAATTTCAAAATAAATATTATATTTATATTAGATGCGTGTATGGTCTTGACTGGCAAGCGTTTACGGAACAGCCCCAAAAGGGAGACGGCCATGGTGAATTTGTGTGAGGGAAGGCGGTTTACATAATAAAATGTTAAATGGTGCGTTTAAATATGTTACGTAGCCCTGATATGTGGAATTGAAAAAGTTGGGTGAAAACTAACTACGGATTAAAATTATTTATTACATTTGCTATCTTTCTGATAAAC
>CBFHAF010000675.1:0-3101 GCA_965653435.1 uncultured Chitinophaga sp. | reverse complement strand
CTGCAAAGGTATTACTTTGTTTTTTAATCAACAAAGAATTTAATACTTTTTGCAGGTTTCCGGCTCCCGGGTGGGGGCGTTTGTATTGAAAAATAGCTTTTTACATATCAAAGATACGGAGTTTTTACAATTTTAGTTTTTTTTAACAATTGTTTAGCACCCCTCCGGTGCCGGTATTTTACCCCCTGCGCCCGTTTTTTGCCCTGCAACGCCCGCCAGTGGCCCTTCCTAAAAACGCGTATAGTTGTACACAATTTTTATACATTTGTTTTTTACGTTGATCATTAAAATATCGGGGCATGAAGTTTAAATCACTGCTGGCCAAACCATTTGCTTCCATCATTGCCGGAAAGGTCAAGAAGGAAATGCTGAGGGCGGTGGAAGATCAGGAGTCGATCCTTCAGGATCTGCTGAAGACAGGCAAAAAGACAGAGTTCGGGAAAGACCATAAATTCGAGAGCATCACCACCTATGAGAACTATAAGCAGGCAGTGCCCATCCGCGATTACGAGCAGTTCAAGCCGTACATCGAGAAAATAAAGGAAGGAAAACACAACATCCTCTGGAAAGGCCAGCCCATCTACTTTGCCAAAACCTCCGGCACTACCAGCGGAGTGAAATATATTCCCATCACCAAGGAATCGGTGGACCATCACTTCAACACCTCCCGCAACGCGGTGTTCTGCAATGTGACCGAACTGGGCGACGCCAGCGCGTTCGACGGCAAGCTCATTTTCCTGTCCGGCTCGCCGGAACTGGAAAGGGTGGGAGGCATCCCCACAGGGCGCCTCTCCGGCATCGCCAACCACCAGATACCCCGCTACCTGCGCACGAACCAATTGCCCAGCTACGAGACCAACTGTATCGAAGACTGGGAGACCAAGCTGGGGAAGATTGTGGACGAGACCATCAGCCAGGATATGCGCCTCATCAGCGGTATTCCGCCATGGATGCAGATGTACTTCGACCAGCTGATCGCCCGCAGCGGCAAGCCGGTAGGGGAGCTGTTCCCCAACTTCAACCTGCTGGTGCATGGCGGGGTGAACTTTGAGCCCTACAAGGCCAAACTGTTCGATTCCATTGGCCGGAAAGTGGCTGCCATAGAGACTTTCCCGGCATCGGAAGGCTTCTTTGCCTACCAGGACAGCCAGCAGCACGAAGGTCTGCTGCTGAACACCAATGCCGGTATTTTCTTTGAATTCGTGCCGGCCGCCGAGATCTTCTCCGAAAACCCGACCCGGGTTACGCTGAAAGACGTGGAAGTGGGCGTTAATTATGCCCTGATAGTGAGCACCAACGCGGGTTTATGGGCTTATAACATAGGCGATACCGTGAAGTTTGTGAGCACCAACCCGTACCGCATTGTGGTAACCGGGCGCACCAAACATTTTATTTCCGCCTTCGGCGAGCACGTGATCGGTGAGGAAGTGGAGCAGAGCCTGATGGGTGTGGCCGCGGCCGGCAATATCCGCATCACGGAGTTCACAGTGGCCCCGCGCATACAGGTGAGCGGCGAACTGCCTTACCATGAATGGTTCGTGGAGTTCGAGGAGATCCCGGGCAACCTGGAGGGCTTTGCCCTGGAAGTAGACCATGTGCTGCGGAAAAAGAACATTTATTACGATGATCTGTTAACCGGTAATATATTACAGCCTCTCAAGATAAGGCCCGTACGCAAGAACGGCTTTAACGACTATATGAAGTCCATCGGCAAACTGGGCGGCCAGAACAAGGTGCCGCGCCTGAGCAACGACCGCAGGATCGCGGAAGAAATGGAAAAATACCTGCAGGCGCGCTGATTTGGCCCCGCATAGGTTATGGCTTCACTGTGCAGCAGGGAAGCATGTTTCCGCACGCATAATAGAAAAAACCTTTAAATTTAAGCACAGGAGACATTCCTGTTTGATCATGAGTAAGAAACGTATAGGAATTTTCGGATCCACCGGGTCCATTGGCCGCCAGGCGCTGGAAGTGATTGCCGCGCATCCTGACAGATTTGAAGTGGAAGTGCTGACCGCGCAGCAGAACGCTGCGCTGCTTATAGAGCAGGCCCTGCTGTTCAAGCCCAATGCGGTGGTGATAGGGGATGAATCGAAGTATACTGAAGTAAAGGATGTGCTGTTCGATAAAGGCATCAAGGTGTTTGCCGGCGCTTCCGCCATGGTGGAAGTGGCAGCCTGGGATTCCATAGACCTGATGCTGGCCGCCATTGTTGGTTTTGCCGGCCTGGCGCCCACGCTCAGCGCGCTGGAGCAGGGTACGCCTATTGCCCTGGCGAATAAAGAGACCCTGGTGGTGGCGGGAGACATCGTGATGGCGACCGCCCGGCGCAGGAATGTGCCCATTATCCCCGTGGATTCAGAACATTCCGCTATATTCCAGTGCCTCCTCGGGGAGCCGCTGACGAAAGTGGACAAAGTGATCCTGACCGCTTCCGGCGGGCCTTTCCTTGGTAAAAAAACAAACTTCCTGATCAATGTAAAAAAAGATCACGCCCTGCAGCACCCCAACTGGAGCATGGGCGCGAAGATCAGCATAGATTCCGCCACCCTGATGAACAAAGGGCTGGAAATGATCGAAGCCAAATGGCTTTTTGGCCTTGAAGCGGAGCAGATCGACGTGGTGATACACCCCCAGTCTATCATCCATTCCATGGTACAGTTCACGGACGGTTCCCTGAAAGCGCAGATGGGCCTGCCGGACATGAAACTGCCCATCCAGTATGCGTTAGGGTATCCGGACCGTTTGTCCAACGATTTCCCGCGTTTTTCTTTCAAGAATTACCCCTCCCTTACATTTGAGCAGCCGGATACCAAAACTTTCCGTAACCTTGCCATCGCAACAGAGGTGTTGAAGAAGGGCGGAAACGCAGCCTGCGTCATGAATGCAGCCAACGAAGAAGTGGTGCTGGCCTTCCTGAAGAACAGGATCGGGTTCCTGCAAATGACGGAAGTGATCGAGGAAACCCTGGTGAAGATACCTTTCGTGGAAAAGCCGACTTTACAGCATTATTACCAGGCAGATAACGCTGCCCGCGAACATGCCGCAGAATTGATCCACAGTCTCACCTGATTTATTACCTTCGCAAATCAGTATATCAT
>CBFHAF010000674.1:0-3101 GCA_965653435.1 uncultured Chitinophaga sp. | reverse complement strand
CTGCGGATAATAACGGTTCATGATCTCTTCTTCCAGCAGGTGCCTGATCTCGGTTTTGTTCTTCAGCAGGTCCTGCTTTTTATCGTGCTTCATTTTCTGCTGCAGCGCTTCGAATTCCTTTGCCAGGCCGTCGTAATATTTTTCACGGCTGGCCGTGCTGCGGAAGGCTTCCAGCGCTTCTTCGCTGCGGGTTTTGTAGCTGTAGTCCTTCCCGTCCAGGAACTTCACGAAGTCCTCGAAATCCTCGTCGGACAGGGTGAACTGCGAAGGTTCTTTTGCTTCGGGGTGAGAATAGTAGTATTGGGTAGCGTAATCGAAGATGTATTGTTTGCGCAGCAGGGTGATGGCCACCTGGCTGAGGATCATGTTGTCTACCTTGGCATCGGGCTCAATGCCGCCGCCGTCTTTAACCGGCCTGCCGCCCGCGGTCACAAAGGAGCGGCGCAGGGAATCGGGTACATAATCGGCTTCGCCTTCCTCGTTCCTGTGCGCGTAATCGATGGCCTGGATGCAACGGCCGCTGGGCGTGTAATACCGCGCAGTGGTCACTTTCAGCTTGGCGTTATAGGGCAGCGGGCGGGTGGTCTGCACCAGGCCTTTGCCGTATGAACGCTGGCCTACCACGAGGCCGCGGTCCAGGTCCTGCACGGCGCCGGCCACAATTTCGGCGGCGGAGGCGGAGGAGCGGTTAGTGAGCACAACCAGCGGGATGTTCATATCCACGGCGCCCTGGCCGGTGCGGTATTCCCGGTCCCAGCTTTTCACTTTGCCGCGGGTGCTTACGATGAGCTTGTTCTTTTCAATGAAAATATTGGAAAGGGCCACGGCTTCTTCCAGCAGGCCGCCTGGGTTGCCGCGAAGGTCCAGCACCAGGCCTTTCAGCTGCGGGTTGGATTGTTTGAGCCTGGCGAAGGCTTCCTGTACCTGTTCGGCGCTGTTTTCTGTAAACTGCGTCATTTTGATAAAACCAACGTCTTTCTTCACAATTCCGGCAAAGCTTACAGGTTTCACGTTGATATCTTCACGAACGATCTTGTAGGTTTTTTCGGCGCTGGTGATGGGGTGGCGCAGTACGATGGTGAGCGTGGTGCCTGGCGCGCCTTTCAGGTAGCGGCTCACTTCATCCTGCTCCATATTTTTCGCGCTCTTGCCGTCCAGCGACACGATGATGTCTCCTGCCTTTACGCCGGCTTTGGCCATGGGGCTGCCTTCGTAAACGTCTGTAATGGAAGTCCACTCGCCTTCGGTATAAATGGAGGTGCCTACGCCGCCATAACGGCCGGTGGCCATAAAGCGGAGCTCATCCAGCTCTTCTTCAGGCACAAAATCCGTGTAGGGATCGGTTTCTTCCAGCATGGCTTCTATACCCCTCTGCATGAGCTTTTCCGGCGGCAGTTCTTCCACGTAGTAGGTGTTCAGCTCACGGTAGAACGCGGCAAATATGTCCAGGTTCTTGGCGATCAGGAAATATTTGTCGTTGTTGCGGAACGCGGCGAGCATGAGACAGAGGCCCAGCAGTGAAAACAGTACGATCTTTTTGGAAATCCGCATGTGGCAAGATTAAAATGTGAGGGATGTATTCAGGGAACCGGGTCGTAGCCATGGCCGCCCCATGGGTGGCAGCTCAGGATGCGCCTGATGGTGAGCCAGCCGCCTTTGAAGGGGCCGTGTTTTTTAAAAGCTTCCAGGCCGTATTGGGAACAGGTGGGCGTATACCGGCACCGCGATCCCAGCCATGGGCTGATGCACCATTGATAGAACTTGATGAGTATAATGAACGGGATACTGAGTAATTGCATCAATCGCTGCATAATCTTTGGTCTTTCCTGCTTTAGTCTTTCCTGACGGCTTCCCTGGTCAGTTTCTCTAAAATTACCGAAAATTTGCGGCTAAGCGTGTCGAAATCAGCTATTTTTTTGTCAGTATAAATGAAAAAAACGGCCAGCCGGATGCCGCTTTCGCGGAGGGCGTCGTAGAGGGGTTGTTTTTGGGTGCGGTAAGCCTCGCGGCCCAGTCTTTTGATGCGGTTACGGTCAACCGCATGGGGAAATTTGCGGGACGATACGCTGAAACCAGCCTGGACGGGATATTTGTCCGTGTGCAGGCTGGCGTGCATATAGATCACGCGGTAGGGGAAAACAGAAAACGCTTTTCCGTCCCGAAAAAGCGTTTCAATCATTTTCCTGCTCTTTAACTTCTCTTCCTTGTTAAAAGAATAAGTTTTTATGGCAATATGAGTTTATAGCGGATTATTTCAGCTTGCTCTCGTCAGATACGGTCAGTTTTTTCCTGCCCTTAGCCCTGCGGGATGCCAATACTTTACGTCCGTTGGCAGTTTCCATTCTCTTTCTGAAACCATGTACGCTCTTTCTGCGTCTGTTGTGCGGTTGAAAAGTACGTTTCATTTCTTATTAGTTATTTGCTTTTGTACTGTACTTAAAACTTGATACCATCCCCGTTCTGGGAGGGCAGACTGTGATCAGCCCCGTTTCAAACGGAAGGCAAAGGTAGCGTAAATAATTAAAAATGAAAAGAGATGCGCCAAAAAAAGTCGCCCCCGACATAAAAAAACCCCGGGAGCAACCCCGGGGCATTATAAATCAGTTAGTTATACCTTATTTGGCTGCTGCGGGAGCTGCTGTTGCAGGTACACCCAGCTTGGTTTTAACAGCCGCCAGGATGTCGTCGCCGGCAGGAGAAACCAGTAAAGAGCCGCTGGAGCTGTCGATCACGTAAGCATAACCTTTTTCTTTAGCTACGTCTTCGATGGCTTTACGGGCTTTGTCGTATACGGGTTTCAGCAGTTCGTTCTGTTTCTGGCCGATCTTTTCGCGGGCGGCAGTTTCAAAGGACTGGATGCGTTGCTGCGCGTCCTGGATCTCTTTCACTTTCACCTGTTTCATGGTTTCGCTGTCGGTAGCGGAGGATTTGTCGAAATCCTGCATCTTCTTGTTATATTCGGCAACCAGGGCGCCGCTTTCTTTTTCAAGGTTGGCTGCGAAGGTTTCGATCTCTCCCTGTGCTTTTTTAGTTTCCGGCATGGCCTCGATCAATGCCTGTGCGTTGATATGCGCGATTTTGGCTTGTGCGCTGGCCTTCAC
>CBFHAF010000673.1:0-3111 GCA_965653435.1 uncultured Chitinophaga sp. | reverse complement strand
AAACAAGATAGTTGCGCGCACCGTGCTGGACACTCACCCGGTAACCGTTCAGTATGAGCTTACGAAGCATGGCAAAACGTTGCAGACGATCATTAATAACCTGACGGAATGGGGAATGTCGCACAGGAAGGAGATCATCGGGAAAAAATAAATGGCCTCTTTTTAGCGGCGCAGGCTCATCAATTTAATGCACAAGGGGATAAGCCCCAATGAAACCGCAATAAAAATGGCTACCCTGATGTAGTTGAGGGTTTGCCAAAGCGATGTTCTGCCTGCCAGGTTCTCTGCTATTGACCGGACCTGGGCTATTTTCTGAAAGTTGATGATGTTGGGCGCAAAAAATGCCAATGTCCAAACCCGAACTGCAAAATGAATGGCAAATAAGATCAGCAGCCAGTTCCTGGCTATATCAATTTTCCAGCAGAAAACGATCGCGAGGATAAATGCAACCTCATGGATGGAATGAAAGATGATCCAGAAATTCTTCAGGCTTGCCCCGCGCCCGTCCAGTAAGAGTTTAAAATTGTCCGGCGGGGAATCTGTCCATTTAGGCACAAATACAAGGGTTTCGAACAGCTGGGCCCCGTTCATCAAAAAATAGAGGAGTGTGGTGATATACAGCCACAATTCAGCTCTGGTAAGATAGCTGGTTGTTATATTGTCCATTTGAATGGTTTTACCGGTGCGGAAGAAATTGTTTTATACAAACCACTGCTCGTTAAATGCATCGGTTTAGTTATAATTTGATTGAAATAATATCCATTTAGCTGCAAATTTAAAGAAATAATCCATAAAATAGACATAACGGATGTTATTTACGTATTTTTAGATCGAATACGATATATAATATGAGCGAGCTTGTGAAACTAATCAGCGCCTGGGAAGAATATTCCCGGAAGAACACGGCAACTTCCGCAACGGAATTCTGCGTGTATTTTTTAGCCAAAGAAAGCAATGGCCAATTATTCGGCGGGCTTACTCCCCCTGACCTGGACACGGTATTTGCAAAGCTGATAGGAAGGCTTGCCGGGATGCAAACATTTTATTCAAGAATGGCATTGCAGGAATTACCGGGATTTGAGCTGGAATGGTTCTATTTCCTGAACGCCATCTACCATTTAAAAGAGGTAAAAAAAACACAGGTGATACAATACAATTTCACGGAACAAACCACAGGTATCGATATAATCAACAGGCTGAAAAAACTGGGGTACATAAAGGAAAGGCCCGATCCGGACGATAAGAGAGCCAGGCTTGTCAGCCTGACGAAACCCGGTGAGAAGATACTCTTCAAAATATACCAGCTATTGTATAAACCCACGCTGCTGATGTACAACGGCATAGATCATAAGGATAAGCAGCTCATCATCAATATCCTGAAAGATACGGAGCACATACACCAGGAACTGCTGGCCGGTTCCAGGAATAAATCCATAGATGATCTTCTCGTGGAAGTGCTGGGAGAGGAAAAGCTCGCACGGCTGGCGCTGGAACAGAAAAAAGGCGTTGCCGCGTTTTCGGCTTCGAAGCGTGGCAAGGAGTAAAACTAATTGTTTAGCGAATATAAAGCCTTTGTTGCCGTGCGTTCCCGGGCGTATGCCTGAGCACATGCTGCCGGCAGGCACATCAGGAGCAACCCCGCAACGTTTCCCGTGTATGGGAAAAATCCTCCGCACCTGTTATTTTCCGTTTTTATTGTCAGTAGAGCTTGCTTTCGTTTACCACGAATAAAGAGGATATCATCTAAAGCAGACCGGTTTTTTCAAGGTTCAATACCTGTTGGCGGAATTCACCCTCTAATTGTCGCTTTTACACGCCGTTGAATCCTGAAATGAATTCCATCTTTGTACTGTCAATGAAAATCAGACAAGGGTTCAATCGTGTTAAAAAAATACTCACCAACAAAAAACGGGTACAATGAGAAAAATAATTGTTTTATCAATGATCACGCTGGACGGTGTTATGCAGGCGCCGGGCGGCCCCGGGGAAGATACTTCCGGCGGCTTCGAATATGGCGGCTGGACCGCTTCTTACAGCGACGAAGTTTTTAACAAGCTCATGATGGAAGAGCTGAAACCGGCAGATTACCTTTTGGGCAGGAAAACATACGAGATCTTTGCGTCTTACTGGCCGCAGCATGCTGAATTCTGGCCGGGCATCAATGACGGCACCAAATACGTGCTGTCTGAGACCATGGACAGATCGGACTGGAAAAACACTGTTTTCCTGAAAACCGCGGAAGACATCGAAAAGCTTAAGCAGACAGAGGGCGGCGACATCCAGGTTTGGGGCAGCGGCCAGCTTGTCCGGCTGCTGCTGCAGCATGACCTGGTAGACGAGCTCCGGCTCAAAATTTACCCCCTGACGCTTGGCGAAGGAAAAAAGCTTTTCGAGAACAGCGCCCTGCCGGCGGCTTTTAAATTAACGGAAAGCCATATCACGCCCAAAGGCGTTATCATAGCCAGTTACCAGCGGGCGGGAGACGTGACGACCGCCGATGTTGAAGTTTAATGAAGGTTACAACGGAACCGGTTATACGATAGGGGCTGCCTGATGAGCAGCCCTTATTACGTTATATCGTTCCTGCCTATACGCGGCAGGTTACCCATTGCCTGATTATGCCATTCTATTTTACCGGGCCGCCCGCATTGATCTTATCCGCGCCCTTGCTGTGCCCGGGCATTTCACCTCTCTCTTTATCTTTCTCTGACCTTTCGCCGGTGATCCGGTCGTACCAATCGGGTGATAACGCGGCAGGCTGCGTATCGCCGGTTTCTTTTTGCCATTGGGCCAATACCCCGGCAAGCTTTTTCTTTGCCGCCGCAAACCGGCTGTCTGACGCGAGGTTGTTGACCTGGTCT
Organism: uncultured Chitinophaga sp.; assembly: GCA_965653435.1. Lineage (GTDB taxonomy): Bacteria > Bacteroidota > Bacteroidia > Chitinophagales > Chitinophagaceae > Chitinophaga. The sequence goes on along the minus strand of CBFHAF010000673.1, from coordinate 250 downwards.
TTGTCTTTCTCCAGGTCATATAATTCTTCCGCCTGGCGGGGAGCCATGAAAATATCGTTTTGCTGTGCGGTCAATTGTCCTTTATCCTTTACTGCCAGCAATGATTTGTACGACGGGCTGTTCACCGCGTCGCGCGGGCCCTGGTTGGAGAATTGCGGGCGGCCGTTGAAGATGTATAAAAAATCCTTCGTGCGCACCGACCGTTCGTAGGCTTCAAAGTCGTGCCAGTTGTGCTCGGTAAAAACGTATT
>CBFHAF010000672.1:0-3115 GCA_965653435.1 uncultured Chitinophaga sp. | reverse complement strand
AGACAAAACCCGTAATGGCAAAGAGCAACGAAACCTTGCGCAGGAGGCACGATGGCCCCAAACCCGTCATTGCGAGGAGCCGCGGGGAATTTGTGCGGGGTGGGGCGACGAAGCAATGACGGGTTTCTTTCAGCCAGGCATTTCCGGCAGAATTAACATAACCTGCCGGTATTTTTTGTTAAAAAACCAGACAGACTTGTCTGTTTAATAAAAAAGTACTTACCTTTGTGTCATCATGAAAGAGTCAAGTGTAAACGACAGGATACTGGAAACAGCTTCAAGGCTGTTTTACGACCAGGGGTACAACCTCACCGGTATAAACCAGATCATCGAGGAGGCCAACATCGCGAAGGCTTCCCTGTATAGTCATTATAGCTCTAAAACTGATATCCTCCTGGCTTACCTGGACAGCTGGGCGGAAGATTACAGCCAACGGCTGGAATCGCATCTCAGGAGCATCAAAGGCCCGAAGAACAAGCTGTTCGGCCTCTTTGAATTCCATATCGAAATGTACCGGCATTCCAACTACACCGGCTGCCCCATGCTGAAGATCAAGGCGGAGGTGCCTCGCACCGAAACCGCTGTATGGGAACGCATTGAGAAGAATAAAAAAGCCATGCGGCAGCTCATCAAAAAACAGGTGCAGGAAATGGACAACAAATCCGGCCTGTCGGGCCAGGCATTGGCCAACCTGGTATTCTACCTGCTGGAAGGCGCCACCGTAAGCGCCACTATAGCCTGCAGTCCCGACGATATTAAAAGCGCGCTGGATTCCCTTAAAAAGCTGATCTAAAATTTACCGCTGCGAAAGCAGATCAACATATATCTTATAAAAGACAGACTTGTCTGTATGCTTAACAAAATTATCCATCTTATAACACAACAAAAATGAAAAAGATCATAGTAACCGGCAGTTCCAGCGGGTTTGGCTTACAAACCGTTCAAACCCTTGCTGCCCAGGGTCATACCGTATATGCCACCATGCGCAACGTAAAAACTAAAAATGCAGATACTGCAAAGCAGCTGCTGGATTGGGCCAAAGAAAATAAAGCGGACGTAAGGGTAGTAGAACTGGATGTTACCAGCGACCAGTCCGTGCAGGAAGCCATCAGCCATATTGCCGCTGAAACCGGCGGGCAGATAGACGTGCTGATCAACAACGCGGGCAACCTCGTGGACGGTTTTGTTGAAACGCTTAGCACCCGGCAGGTTGAATGGCTTTTCCAGGTGCATGTATTCGGCGTAGACCGGATGAATAAAGCCGTGCTTCCTTATATGCACAAGCAGAACAGCGGCCTGCTGCTGGTGGTAACTTCCGGCCTGAGCCGCCTGCACCTTCCGTACCTCGGCGCTTACAGCGCGGCCAAAGCCGCAGCGGATACGCTTGCCGAAACGCTTCAATACGAATTGCAGGACACGGGCATCGATTCAGTGATCGTGCAGCCGGGGGCTTATCCTACTACAGACCTGATAAAGAACCGTGTAGAGCCTGAAAATCCCGGTGCGGAAAAAGCCTACGGTGAATTTGCCGGCAAAGTGAAGCAGGGCATTACCAACCTGTTCGCAGCCAACCCGGAAAATTCCGATTCTTCGGAAGTGGCCAGGCTGATCGCACAGATCGTGGACACACCGGCCAAACAACGTAAAACATGGTTCCCGATCGGCTTAGGCGCAGGCCAGCCTGTTGTGGAATCCATTAACGAATCCATTGGCGGCCTCAGCCAGCACCTGCAATCGGCTCTCGGAATGAAGAACTGAGTGTAATAGTTGTGATACATAGATGAATGCCGGCTACCGGCAGGAACAAAAAAGGGCCGCCTCTACAGGGCGGCCCTCTCGATAAAAGGCTTACGCTGCGACGGCCTGCAAACCCTTCCTCTGCAAATAGGCCATAGCCCCTACCCAAAGCGCTACACCCGCAATAAGCAGGCTCCCAAGGCCGGAGATCACCGGAAAAAGCAGAACGAGCGCCAGGGCGCTGGCTGCAACCCACAATGTGTCCAGCAGGATCACGAATTTCACCGCACCAGGGTTTACCGGTTTTCCCCTGCTGATCATGAATACAAGCAGGGCAAACAACACAAGGAATGCACCCGTGAAAATGAAAGGCGCCGTTTGTATTACCCCGAATATCCCTGCAACAGGTTTTGCCAGGGCAACGAGCAATACGCCGGTAGCGCCTGAAGTAATAGCGTTGATCTGCATGGTGGTGGTTAAAGGTATCATGGTAATTGGTTTTAGTTTGTGTTTGAAATTGGTTTCAATTGTTGACACAAAACTACCACCCGGCCATCCTTCTGTTATTACCCTTACACGACAACCGGTTGTCATTTTACGCCAGCATGATCCCGCGCATTACATCCTGCTTTATCTTTGGAACATGGAAGATTTTCAGCGACAATTCATACTGGCCCTGCTGGGATATGCCGCCCAGCGGGATATAAAACCTCAGCGGCTTTGCGAGCTTTCCGGGGTTGATTACAAAGCTTTGCAGCGGCAGGGAAAGTACCCTTTGAATGCTCCGCAGATCAATGCGCTCTGGAAAAATGCGGCGCACCTGGCCAACGATCCGCTATTCGGCCTGCATTTCGGAGAATCTATGCAGCTGGCTGCTTTGGGCGTGGTAGGACAGATCATCCAGACCAGCAATACGGTGGGCGAAGCGCTTTCCAACGCAGGGGCTTTAACGCCACTGTTGACGGACATCTTCAGGATGCAGGTGAACCATCACAAAAAGACATTCACGGTGCAATTCAATGCACATGAAAAAAAAGCCGCCTCGTCGCCGTATACCGCTAAGCACATGGGGGATTTCCTGGCAGTGTTTGCAGTGCATGAGCTGAACGGGCTGTTGCTGCAAAAGGTGGAACCGGTGTCCGTCCAGCTGCCTTACCGGGTGGAAGAAACCGGCGAATATGAACGGGTATTGCGCGGGCCGCTGAAGAAAAAATCCGGGGAACTGGCCATAGAGCTGGATAATTCAATGCTGAACCTTCCCATCCTGACGGCAGATTATGAATTGCAAAATTACCTGCTGGGAAAAGTAAATGGCCTGATGAAGGGGCCCGGAGGAAGCGGCAACCTGGAAACAAGGATCTACAACTATCTTATCACC